>JAUBOG010000159.1:0-12848 GCA_036700105.1 Microcoleus occultus BM001215583 | reverse complement strand
CAGTGCGAGCATCTTGCTCGCGTAAAATCAGCAAATCATTTAGGATTGCTATAGTATTAGTTTGACTGTTGAGCGGTTTCAACTGCCGCATCATCCAAGGGGTAGCAAAATTTTAAAGTTTCTTCGATGGTAAAAGGCGATTCCTTCGGAAAAAAGTTTAATTTAATCTTTGTTTCATCCGCAGCCTTCTGGCAAGCTTTTTGATAACAATTATCAAATACTTCTACAATCAGAGGTTGCAAACTTGGACTATCTTCTAGCAATGTTTCAATACAGATACGCTGTTCTGCGATGGTGTTCCGCCAACTTTGGTTGCGTTTCTCTGGCTGATATTCCCATTTGAGCAAGTGCATCAAAAGCACAATTAAACGATTTTTCAATTCTCGTTTTTCACTTCTGCCCATACTTTCGATTTCTTCAACTAAATTCGGAACATCAATTTGATTTAATTTGCCTTGTTTTAATTTTTGAGCAGTAGCTTCTATCCACAAACAAAAGTCTTGTTCGTAGAGATTATCTTCTGTTGTAATAGAGTGACCAATCATAACTAATTTTGGTGTCAACTTAAGGTCAAACCGATAGTCCGACAGGGGTTTAAACCCCCGGCGAACTGTGCCGCAAAGCAGGAAAATCTTCGGTGGGGGAGGGCGGGTTTATTTAACCTGTTTGCAACCCGAAAGGCTTTTGGTGAACCCGCCCCTACAGATCCCACGCTCAGTCACCGCACTTTTTTACTTGCTCAACACGCCTTCGGGAATTCCCAAAATATCCTCGATTCGAGGCATATCTTCCAACGCAATCGTTCGCCCTTCATCCTCAAAACCGGCAATTTTATCGAAGTTCAAGTAACGGTACAAATCATCAGCAAAAGGATGAATTTTCTTAGCCACAATTTCCATGTATTCTTGGACTGTGGGAAGGCGACCCAACAGCGAACAAACTGCCGCTAATTCGGCGGAACCGAGATAAACTTGCGCGTCTTTCCCCATGCGGTTGTTGAAGTTGCGAGTAGAAGTTGAAAACACGGTTGTCGCATCTTTAACCCGCGCTTGATTTCCCATGCACAGACTGCAACCGGGCATTTCTGTACGAGCTCCAGCCGCGCCAAAAATGCTGTAATAACCTTCTTCTTTCAGTTGCTGTTCGTCCATGCGAGTGGGCGGACAAATCCAGAGGCGGGTTTTGACTTCCCCTGCACCTTCGAGCACCTTCGCAGTGGCGCGGTAGTGACCGATATTTGTCATGCAGGAACCGACAAATACTTCGTCAACCCGATCGCCCGCAACCTCACTCAACAGCTTAACATTATCCGGGTCGTTGGGAGCAGCGACGATCGGCTCTTTAATCTCGTTGAGATCGATTTCGATGATTTCGACATACTCAGCATCAGCATCCGCCTCCAGCAGCACCGGATTCGCCAGCCATTCCTCCATCTTCGCCGCGCGGCGCATCATCGTCCGCGCATCTTCATAGCCCCGCGCCATCATGTTTTTCAGCAGCGCGACATTGGAACGAATGTACTCGGAAACAGTCTCCACGCTCAATTTAATCGTGCATCCGGCGCAAGAACGCTCGGCCGAGGCATCGGTCAATTCAAAAGCCTGCTCGACCTTCAAATCGGGCAAACCTTCAATCTCCATAATCCGCCCGGAAAAGACGTTTTTCTTGTTCTGTTTCGAGACTGTCAGCAAACCTTTTTGAATCGCTACATAGGGAATTGCATTCACCACATCTCTGAGCGTTACTCCCGGCTGCAATTCACCTTTGAACCGCACTAAAACCGATTCCGGCATATCCAAAGGCATGACGCCCAAAGCAGCAGCAAATGCTACCAATCCCGAACCCGCAGGAAAGGAAATTCCCAAGGGAAAACGAGTGTGAGAATCGCCGCCGGTTCCCACTGTATCCGGCAATAACATCCGGTTCAGCCAAGAGTGAATAATCCCGTCTCCCGGCCGCAAAGCGATGCCGCCCCGCTGAGCCATGAAATCGGGCAATTCATGGTGAGTTTTGACATCAACCGGTTTGGGATAGGCGGCGGTGTGGCAAAAACTTTGAATTACCAAATCGGCGCTGAATCCCAAACAAGCCAGTTCTTTTAATTCGTCCCGAGTCATCGGCCCGGTGGTGTCTTGGGAACCGACTGTGGTCATCACCGGTTCGCAGGATGTACCGGGACGCACGCCGGACAAACCGCAAGCTTTTCCTACCATTTTTTGGGCTAAAGTAAAGCCTTTGCCGGTATCTGCGGGGATGCTGGGGCGGGTGAAAATAGTGCTGGGTTCTAGTCCTAAAGCGGCGCGGGTTTTGTCGGTGAGAGTGCGTCCGATCAACAGGGGAATGCGGCCGCCGGCGCGAACTTCGTCTAGTATTGTGTCTGGTTTGAGGCTGAAGGTGGAGATGATTTCTCCGGCTTCGTTGGTAATTTCGCCTTTGTATGGATGGATGGTAATTACCATGCCGGTTTCCATTTTGGAGACATCGCATTCGATCGGCAATGCACCGGAATCTTCAGCGGTATTGAAGAAAATCGGGGCGATCGCGCTTCCTAAAATATAACCGCCGCCGCGCTTGTTCGGCACAAACGGAATATCGTTACCGATATGCCACAGCACCGAATTAATCGCCGATTTCCGCGACGAACCGGTACCGACAACATCGCCGACATAAGCTACGGGATGGCCTTTTTGCTTCAATTCGGCAATGGTTTGCAGAGCACCGGGCATCTTGCTTTCCAGCATCGCCAAAGCGTGCAGCGGAATGTCCGGCCGCGTGGTAGCGTGGGGTGCGGGCGACAAATCGTCGGTATTCGTTTCTCCGGGTACTTTGAAGACAGTAACGGTAATCGCTTCGGATAGCACGGGACGGCCCGTAAACCATTCTGCATCCGCCCAAGAATCTACTACCTGTTTGGCGTAGGGATTGGTATCCGATAACGTCAAAATGTCGTGGAAAGCGTCGAATACTAGCAGCGTTTTGCTCAAGGCGCGGGCTGCGGTGGCGGGAATGGCGATTTCGGCAGCGGGATTGAGCAAATCGATTAAAGAGTGGACGTTGTAACCGCCCATCATCGTCCCCAGCAAATAAACTGCCCATTTCGGGGTAATTAGGGGAGTCTGGATTTCGCCTTTAGCAACTGCGGTTAAGAAACCGGCTTTGACGTAGGCGGCGCTGTCTACGCCTGGGGGAACGCGATCGCGCAATAATTCTACTAAGGTTTCTTCTTCCCCCGGCGGCGGATTTTTGAGCAGTTCGCAAAGTTCTGAGGTTTGCGCGGCGTCTAGCGGCAGCGGTGGAATTCCTTGTTCTGCCCGTTCGGCAGCGCTGCGGCGGTAAGATTCAAGCATTTGTCCTTTCTCCTCGGATAGTGTTCGATCGTTGTTTGCAGGTGGCATTACTTTTTAGATTAAGAGCTGGCGTTGCACATTTGGCAAAGTACCTCGCTTTACATGAAAACTTAACGCAACTTCAGAAACAGTAGATTTACATACCAAAGATGGATGTGCTTTTGAGAAACAGACACTCCAAGTTCTCAGGTTTGGGTCGTTGTGTTGCATTGTTCTGGTTAAGATTAATGTGATGCCCAGGTACTGCCGATCGTCCGGGAGCATCTGAAATCCTCAGTTACCGCAATTCGTTTAAAAAAGTTGTCCGCAGAAATGGATCGCAATTAAAAAATGGAAATTTTTCTCCCTGAAAACTGTGAAGACGATCGGGGCTGTGCCTCCAAGCCGGACTTGTACCAAGAGTTGCAAGGAACGAAAGAATTACTGCTGACCATCGCCAACTCGATGCCCATGCCCCTGATCGTCAGCAGTTTGCCTGACGGCACAATTCTTTACAGCAACGATTTATGCCGTCAGGCTTTCGGGATCGAATCATTCGAGTCGATCGACCGCCAACCGGCCTCCATGCTTTATCACCAGCCCGCAGACCGCCAGAAACTGCTCTCGGAACTCGCCCGCAGCGGACTGGTAAACGAGACAGAAGTCCGCCTCAAAAAAGCAGACGGAACGCTGTTTTGGGCAACTGTCTCGATGCGGTATTTGACTTTGCTGTCGGAAAAAACTGTTTTGTCGGTGTTCTGCGACATTACCGAGCGCAAGCGAGCCGCCGCCAAGGAACAGGAATTGCTCGCCTCAATCCACTTGCGAGCCCGCCAGCAAGCGGCCGTCGCTTACTTGGGACAGCAGGCCCTGGCCGAAACAGATTTGTCCGCAGTGATGGACAAAGCTGCGGTTTTAATTGCTCAAACCCTGGACGTTGAGTATTGTCAGTTGTTGGAACTGCTGCCGTCAGGTCATGCTTTTCTGTTGCGGTCGGGGGTGGGCTGGGGGCCTGGCCTCGTCGGCAGTGCCACCGTTACGGCTTCTGCCCGATCGCAAGCAGGTTACACGTTGCTCAAGGGTCAACCGACCGTTGTCGAAGATTTGCGGGTGGAAACGCGCTTTAGCGAGTCGCCGCTGCTGCACAACCACTGCGCTGTCAGCGGGGTGACTGTCGTCGTTCCCGGAAATCAGGGACTGGAAAAAAGGAACTGGGGACAAGCACAACCTGCAAACACTTGCGAGTCCCCGGTATGGGGCGTTTTGGGGGTTCACACCAGCCAAAGGCGGGTTTTCAGTCAAGATGACGTTTATTTTGTAGAAGCGATCGCCAACGTGTTAGCTGCGGCGATCGAGCGGATTCGATCGTCCGAACGGCTGCAGATGATGGAAAGGGCGATCGAAAGTTGCAGCAACGGCATTGCGATCGCCGACGCGACCGTTGCCGATCATCCGATTATTTATGTCAATCCCAGCTTTGAGCGGATCGCGGGTTATGCCAGAGACGAGTTAATTGGGAAAAATTGCTTATTTTTGCAGGGCATCGACACGGACACCGCCGCTGCTAAACAATTGCGGATTGCCCTTGAAGAAGGCAAAGAATCTCAAGTTATCTTGCGCAATTTTCGCAAAGATGGAACGGCGTTCTGGAACGAACTTTCTATGGCTCCGGTGTACAATTCTCGGCGGCATTTAACTCACTTTATAGCAGTTCATACTGACATCACTTACCGTCAACAATCGGAAGAAGAATTATTTTTAAAATCTCAAGCTTTAGCCGCTTTTAGCGCTAATCTCAAACACTTGCACCGGATTACAACGTATCACTATCAAAATTTTGAAGAACTGGTTAACGATTATCTGACAGCAGGCTGTTTGATGTTTGGGCTTTCGGTGGGCATGATGGCTGAAGTTGAAAAGGAAATTTTTACAGTGCGGGCCGTGAAAACAAATTTAGAATATTTCGCGCGCGGCTTGACATTGAATCTGTGCGATACTTACTGCGCGGCAGTGATGGAGCTTCAGAAAACAGTTGCATTTTGCGATGCGGCAGCAGAAAACGAGCTGCGAGAAGGTGCAAATTATCAAAAATATAAATGGAAATCTTATATCGGAACGCCGATCTTTGTGAACAATAAAATTTACGGTACGTTGAGTTTTAGTTCGCCAGAAATCAGGAAAAAATTTTTTGAGTCCCAGGAAATAGAAATCATAGAATTGATGGCTCAAAGCATCGGTAAATTTTTGGCAGTTCACCAAATGGAACTCGAACGCCAGCAAGCCGAAAAAGAGCGCTGCGAGTTGATAGTATCTCTCCAAGAAAGTGAAGAACGCTATCGCCAGTTAGTAGAACTATCTCCCGAAGCGATCGCCGTTCACAGTCAAGGGAAAATCGCCTACATCAATGCAGCAGGCGCTAAACTCTTGGGCGCTGGCTCGACGGCAGAGCTGATCGGCTTTCCGGTATTGAATTTCGTCCATCCAAACTATGTCGAAACAGCCAAAGAGCGGATGCGGCAAGTCGAGACCGAAAATCAGCCGATCGACCTTGCAGAAGAAAAACTGATACGGCTTGACGGACAAATCATCGACGTTGAAGTAGCCGGCATCCCCGCTATTTATCAAGGCTCAGCCGCCGCCCAGATTATTATCAGAGATGTTACCGAGCGCAAGCGAGCAGAACGGCAACTGCTGCACGGCGCTTTTCACGATGCGCTGACGGGTTTGCCCAACCGCGTCTTGTTTCTCGATCGGCTCAGACAAGCCATCCGCTGCTCCCATCAGTCCCCCGATTACAAATTTGGTTTACTTTTCCTAGATTTAGACCGATTCAAAGTAGTTAACGATTCTTTAGGACACATTCTAGGAGACAAACTGTTAGTCGCCCTCGCGCACCGGCTGCAAACCTGCGTGCGTGCTTCTGATACCGTCGCGCGGCTGGGGGGAGACGAATTCACCATCCTGCTAGACCGCATTCAGAGTCTGGGCGACGCTACCTTAGCAGCTAACAGGATACAAACAGAACTGATGATACCGTTTGATGTCGAAGGACACGAAGTATTTACCACCGCTAGCATTGGCATTGTTTTCAGTGGAGGCGAAGTCGCAGCAGCCGACAGATCCGAATCGGAACTGTACACTCACCCGGAAGAATTCCTGCGCGATGCTGACATCGCAATGTACCGCGCTAAAGCTTTGGGCAAGGCCCGCCACGAGGTGTTTAATTTGGCAATGCACGACCAAACTATGTCGCTGTTGCAGTTAGAAACTGACCTGCGGTTGGCTATTTTGGGAAAGCAGGAATTAGGGGAAAGCAAGGATGAAAGTTCGCACTTTATGCTGCACTATCAACCGATTGTTTCGATCGCCAGCGGTGCGATCGAGGGTTTTGAAGCTTTGGTACGCTGGTATCATCCAGTGCGGGGTTTAGTGCCGCCGTCTGAGTTTATTCCTGTCGCTGAAGAAACAGGTTTGATCGTGCCTCTGGGAACTTGGGTGCTGCGGGAAGCTTGCCGCCAATTGCGCGTTTGGCAAGAAATGTTAATCGCGAAGGAAGAAGGAAGTTCGGCAGCGGATTCTGTAACGGATGTAACGGATGTAAAGGGAAGAAGGAAGAAGGAAGAAGAGAAATGGAAGTCGGAAGAAGGAAGTTCGGCAACGAGCCATATACGGGATTTAACTGATACAGGGAAGCCGGAAGCTCAGCAATACCCAATTTCAGATGCTCAATGCTTGGGCTACGCACTTCAACTGCGCCCGACGACTGCGCACTTCGACTGCGTTTATCCCGAATATAGCAGAAGGGTTCAGGATAAACGCAGCCGTTGGACTCATTACAAGCTCAGCAAAAGCTCAGTAGCAGTTTCTAAGGCCCGATGTCCAATACCCGATGCCCAATTACCAATTACCAATTACCAATTTCCAATTTCCAATTCCCCATTAACAATGAGCGTCAATCTGTCTCCAAAACAGTTAGGTATGCCGAATTTGCTGGCTCAAATCGATGAAATTTTGGCGGAAACTGGCTGCGAGCCAAGCTGTTTAAAATTGGAAATTACTGAAAGTGCGATCGTCGAAAATGTCAAGAATGCTAATACTGTACTCTCTCAGTTGAAAGCTAAAAATATTCGGCTGTCGATCGACGATTTCGGTACTGGCTATTCGTCTTTGAGTTATTTGCACCGTTTTCCGCTGGATACGCTGAAGATCGATCGATCTTTTGTGAGCCGTTTGGGGGCTGTAGAAAACGGTGACGGCGGGGGTCAGCCTTTGCAGATCGTGCGGGCGATCGTGACTTTGGCTCACAATTTGGGATTGAATGCGATCGCCGAAGGTGTTGAGACGGCCGAACAGTTAGCGCAGCTTCGAGAACTCGGCTGCGAATTAGCCCAGGGATATTGGTTTTCTAAACCTTTGCACAGTAATGCTATCACTGAAATGCTCAAACAACCGATTGTTAGTTGTTAGTTGTTAGTTGTTATTTGTTAAGTGTTATTTGTTATTTGTTACTAATTGCCAATAACAAATAACCAATTCCCGGTCGCAACTAATAAAAAATAACCAATAACTAATAACAAATTAACAATTAGCTTTGAGGGGAATCTCGATCGCCAATTCTGCACCCTGTCCCGGCGAAGAAGTGCATTTCAGCGAGCCTTTGTGTCTGTCTGTAACAATTTGATAGCTAATTGACAAGCCCATCCCAGTGCCTTTTCCCACAGGTTTAGTGGTAAAAAACGGGTCAAAAAGCCGAGTGCCGACAGTCTCCGGTATTCCGGGCCCGTTGTCAGAAATCCGAATCAGCACTCGATCTGGTTTTGGCATTTCAGTGGAGATGCGAATCATGCTGGGATTTTCCCGCATTTCCTCAGCAGAACGGCGCATATCCCGTTCTTCCAAAGCATCTAAAGCATTGCTCAGAACATTCATAAACACTTGATTTAACTGTCCGGCATAACATTCTACCAAAGGCAAATTTCCGTATTCTTTAATCACCGGAATCTCTGGATGATTGTGTTTGGCTTTGAGCCGGTGCTGCAAAATCATCAGGGTGCTATCTATGCCGTCGTGAATGTTAACTTCTTTCATTTCCGCTTCGTCCATGCGCGAGAAAGTGCGCAGAGAAGCAACTATTTGTTGGATTCTGTCTGCACCGACTTTCATGGAAGAAAGCAACTTTGGCAAGTCTTCCATCAGAAAGTCGAGTTCAATAGCTTCTACTTCCTCTTGAATTTCCGGGACTGGCTCGGGATAGTGGTTTTGGTAAAGTTCGATCAGGTGCAGCAAGTCTTTAGTATACTCGTTGGCGTGGGTGAGATTGCCGTAAATAAAGTTAACTGGGTTGTTAATTTCGTGGGCTACTCCTGCCACGAGTTGACCGAGAGATGACATTTTTTCGCTTTGGACTAATTGAGATTGAGCGCTGGTTAATTGCTGCAAGGTTTGCTCTAATTCGCTGGCTTTGTTGCGAGTTTGAGCGTAAAGATCGGCTTGGTTGAGGGCGATCGCCAATTGAACAGTAATCGCTTGCAGCAATTCTACTTCGCCCTCAGTCCAAGGTCGCACAGCAGCGGAGTGGGAGCAGCTAACAGCACTCACTACTCCCGAAAGCGCCTGCATGGGAATTGCCAACATAGATTGATAGCCAATAGAGCTAAGAGACTTTCTCCAAATAGGGTCTGCGATTGCTCCGACATCATCGACTTGCACAATTTCTAGACGCAATAGCGGTTCTCCTACACTTCCCATATCAGCAGCTTTATAACAACCGAGTAAATCTGGAAGTTCGGGGTTTCGAGATTCTTGAATAATTTCCCAAAAAGCACCGTTTTCGCCGCAGCGATACCAGCCAAAGTTGCACCGATCGATCTGCATGAAAGCGCGAATTTCTTGGACTGCAACTGCGAGGATGTTGTCGAAATCGAGGGAATTGCGGATTTGAGCGGTGAGGCTGTTGAGCAATTTTTCTCGATCGGCTTGCTGCTTGAGTTGGGCTGACGATCGCCTCAAGGCAATTTCTGCTAGTTTGCGATCGGTAATGTCTTCGGTGACAGCTAAGAGATATTGCGGTTTGCCATCGGCATCCATTATGGCTGTTTTTTTGGTGTGAAATATCCGCGATTCTCCTTTGCCAGTTTGAATCTCTTCTTCGGCGATGTCTACAATTTGCCCGCTGTTGAGAACTTCCCGGTCTTTGGCGGTGAAAAAATCAGCTTGTTCTGTCGGGAAAAAGTCGTAATCATTTTTGCCGATAACTTCTGCAGCACTGAAACCGATCAACTCTTCGGCGGCCGGATTCCACAGTACAAGCCGCAGTTCTTCGGCATCCTTGGCTACGACTCCAACGGGTATGGTGTTGAGGACTGATTCCATAAACTGTTGAGCGCGTTGGAGCTCTGCTTCTGCAAGTTTGCGATCCCCGATTTCTTGTTCTAGCTGGGCGACGGCTTGGGACAACTCTGCGGTGCGATCGGTTACTTTGTCTTCCAACTCGGCTGCTGCTTGCCGCAGGGCTGCTTCGGCGGCTTTGCGTTCGGTAATGTCGATCGCCGTACCGAACAGTTTTACCACAGAGCCGCTGGCATCGGTTTCGGCTCTGCCCAAGGCGTTGACCTGTCGCAAACTGCCGTCGGGGCGGTAAACGCGGAAGTCAAAATCAAAGGGAGCAGCTTCGTCAATTCCCCGCTGTACTTGGGTTCCCCACAATTCCAAATCTTCTGGATAGATCAGCGCAACTTGTTCGGCTCGGCTGGGTGCGCTTTCGGCCGGTTCGAGTCCGAAGATGCGGAAGAGTTCCTCGGACCAAGTGACTGTTCCGGTGGCTGCGTCGAGTTCCCAATTGCCGACGTGGGCGAGTCTCTGGGCTTCTTTGAGCTGCCGCTGGCTGTTGCGGATGGCGGTTTCGGCTTTTTTGCGATCGGTAACGTCAAGCAGGACGCCGCAAAATACCATTTCGTCGTTTTCGTTGCGGGTGGGCATGGAGTCGCCCTGCCACCAGCGAATCTCGCCGTCGGGCTTGACTAATCGCCCTTCGTAGTGCCAGAGGGAGAGGTTTTCTATGGCTGCGTTCACCGAAGCGATGTAATTGTCCAAGTCTTCGGGGTGGATGCGACAAATGAATGTATTGGTGTCTTGCATCATTTCTGCTGCTGTTATGCCCGTGAGATCGAAGATGCGATCGCTAACGTAGTCAACCTGCCAAACTCCGCTGCGGCTGCAAAACTGAAACAGAGCTCCGGGGATGGTGGCCGCGATCGTCCGAAACTTGGCCTCGCTGGCGCCGAGGGCGGTAAAAGTCTGCCGCAGTTCTGCCGTGCGCGCTTCTACTCTGCGCTCTAGTTCGGCGTTGGCCTGTTGCAATGCGGATTCTGCCCGCTTGCGAGCGGTAATGTCGGTGGCTGTACCGGTGGTGCCTTTGACGTTTCCTGTTTCGTCGAACAGGGCGATCGCGTTGAACATCAGATGTTTCAGGCTGCCGTCTTTGGCGATTTGGGTGCTTTCATGCTGGAAAACTGATTCTCCCGTCAGCAGGCGGGCGAAAACTTCTAAATCCTTTTGATTTTGTTCTGGTGTCACAAAATCCGAGAAGGGCTTGCCGATCATTTCTTCTGGTTCCCAACCGTAGATAAATTTAACTGCTGGGTTGACGAAGGTGTAGCAACCTCGGGCATCGATCGACCAAATCATGTCTTGGGAGGTTTCTACTAGGTGGCGGTATTTGGTTTCGCTGGCTTTGACGGCTTCTTCTGCTGCTCTTCGTTCCGTCATGTCGCGGGAAACACCGACAGTCATTGTGACCAAGCCGTCTTGGTTGCGGATGGGTGTTTTGACTGTACTGAACAGCCGCACTTCTCCATCGTGCCTGGTTGCCGGTTCTTCGGGAATTTGCAGAGTTTGTCCGGTTTCAAATACGAAGGTATCATCTTTGATGTATTGGAGGGTATTGTCAGGATCGGCGAAAGGTGCGTCTACAATTCCTTGCAGTTCCCCTTCACTCATGCCGTAGTAGTCGCGGAATGCTTGATTTGCCCAAACGATTTTGGATTGGGGGCCTTTGACTAATACCATATCGGCGATCGAATCGAGAATTTGGTGATATCTTTTCTCGCTTTCCCGCAGTTGTTGCTGTGCGCGCTCGATTTCTGCTAATTGCTGTTGAGTTTGCGAGTGCAGTCCGGCTTGGTAGATGGCGATTGCTAGGTGTTCTCCTATTTGCTTGGCAAATTCGATTTCGTCTGGTTGCCAGTCGCGGGGTTGGCCGCAGGAGTGAATGCAAAGCAATCCCCACAGATGTTGCCCTTGCAGCAGCGGTACGACTAAGTTGGCTCGGATTTGAAATCGCTTGAGGATTCTGAGGTGACAGGGGCTCAACCGGGCTTTGTAGATGTCGCTGACTGCTTGAACGTATCCTTTGGCGTAGTTGGCTGCGAATTGTTCGCCGAAGCAGTAGTCGCGGACTCTTGTTCCCAAAGATGGGCTGTATTGGGGAAGTACGTCTTCGGAGACTACTTCGCCTTCGTTCCACTCGGATTCGGGGAGGAAGCGGTAAACGGCGACTCGATCGGCATTTAGGAGTTGCCGGACTTCGGTTGCTGTAGTTTTGAATATTGTTTCTAACTCTAGGGATTCGCGAATTTTGCCAATAACTCCCATCAGCGCTTGCAGCTTTTTGAACCAAGTTTGAGACTGCATTTCTCTTTCTAGGTGAGCTAGCTTCTGCCGCAAGTCGATTACTTCGTGATACAGGTATTCATGAAACATAATGTTATTTTTTTAGTTATTTTGGGGTTTGGTATCGAGGTAGGTGACATCCCAATAGCGCTCTGCTAGTTGATTCGAGTCAATCCCAGGCACAAGGGACAAATTCTCCTCCTTCTGGTAGCACGCGAGCAGGTACTC
Source organism: Microcoleus occultus BM001215583 (assembly GCA_036700105.1). Classification (GTDB taxonomy): domain Bacteria; phylum Cyanobacteriota; class Cyanobacteriia; order Cyanobacteriales; family Microcoleaceae; genus Microcoleus. The sequence continues at coordinate 624 of JAUBOG010000159.1, read as the reverse complement.
GCACTGCATTTCCGTATTTTTTCGCTTATTGGGAGGTCGAACCCGCATCTTAATTCCGTATATTTACTGATAAATCGGGCGGTCGGTGATTGACTGCTGCATAAATTGTCAATTATTGAAAATTATAGTAACAAAACTTACGTGTAAACCCGAGGGCTTCAGGCAATTAAGCCAGTGGAACTCCGAAAGTGGAAACGAGAAACCCGCTTTCATGGCGGGATCGCATCCAGAGTCGCGACTAATTTTGACAGTTTTTTCGATCGAGAGCGGTTGTAACAGTCACCCTTTTATTATGACGGCAAACTCGATCGGTGGTTCTCTCGGCGCGGGCGATCGAATATCCTGTTGGGAGCGCCTCTATTAAAATTTGTTTAAATTTAGCCTCGCGCCTTTTCTCTAGTTTTAGCTCATGCTCGATCGATCTTTCCTAAAAGTGACTTTATACAGCCGGTGGGGCAATCCTATCTTTTAGATAACTTTCCTTGCACTCCGATTATTTTATGCTACTGCTTTTATACCAATTTTTCATGAGGCCCCGTAGAATCCGATCCCCCCTAACCCCCCTTAATAAGGGGGGGACAAGATTCTTCTCAAAGTCCCCCTTCTTAAGGGGGATTTAGGGGG
>JAUBOG010000158.1:0-12894 GCA_036700105.1 Microcoleus occultus BM001215583 | reverse complement strand
ATAGATATCCTACCTGCTCGATCAACTGCATGACCAAGAGCGGTCTTATTGTATGTAGTGTTTGGGCATATAATAAAGAAACAAAGTGGGTTAAACTATCTAGTGTGTACTTTCGTAAACTGTGGTTTAGGTACCGCATAAGGAGTTAGCCTTTGTTACCCTTTGAGAGCTGCCCCGATTGTACGGGGCAGATAATTGAACAAGAAGTTAATCATCAGGTTAAAGGTGGCGGAAAGGTAGTAGTGCTTAAAGTTCGCGCCTATGTTTGTAGTGGGTGTGGAGAACGACTGTACTCGCTTGATAGTGTTAAAAAGTTTGAAAGGATTAAAGCCCAACTTGAATCCTTCGGATAAAAAAATATAATGAGCTAGTTTTGTAGAAACCCCCCAAAACAGTGAAACTGCCACCAGTCGCAAGGTACCACCTCCATCTCTGGCGGGTTTGTTACAAAAATAATCTACAAAAATCATCAAATTTCTCTGGATTTTTTTCTTTTAATTCATACAAAACAACAGATAGCCTTATTTCATAAGGATATTGTGATGTTGTAGTCTCATCTGAACGGTGATAGGGACTTATTTGTTACGTTTCTTAATATCACGTCCTCGGAATGCAGGTATCTCGGCTGTACCCCCTTAGAGATCACAATTCATCGGGGAAAAAAGCAGCGCTGTTACCGCTAACTGTGTTTACGACCAAAGCCCGATCGAGAAAATCGTTGCGCCGCTCGCAAGAAGTCTCAGCAATCAGCAAACACCCATGACAAGCAGCCCCATGTAAGAAACGGTCTTCGGCATGATTTTCCGGTTCGTGTTGAGCACACACTGGGTCGTTAGAGCAAAGCCTTCCTAACTCCAATGCGCTGATTAACAGTAATTCAATGCGCTTGCCAATTTGCACCAGTCCCCCCAAAGTTCCATCATTACCAGAGGTGCCGGTATAGAGCAAAATACCGTAGCCTGAATCCCCAGCATAAATGCGTTCCCGGATGGCACTAGCCGCGTACCCACATTCCAGAGAAACAGCAGTAATTAATAAGTGAGAGAGGGAGTGCAACATAATGTAAGGCAATCCCGGAAACTTGGCTTTGTCCTGCGGAATCCCTCTAGTGTTACACCATTTCTGGAAACCCCTATGTAACTCTTCCCCTCTTTCTCCAACAGCTTTTTGCTTCAGCCATTGGTCAATGGCCTGTTTTTTAAAGGCGATAAATACTCCTTCACCCCTATTTTCAATCGCCGGTACCCACGTCGGATCGATGTCAAGAGCTGCCCGTCGCACGTTAATATCTAATTCACCCTCAATATCCGGCATAGCTGCTTCAAAACGAGTAAATCCGACTTGCGCCACGACTTCTCGGAGCCGATGGACTAGAATAATGCGTTCAATGCGAGCTGTTGCGAGAGGATTTAACCCCTCTAACTTGCGAGCGCGGGCGTAAAAATCTCCTTCGGACACATCTTCCCCAACTTCATCAGGACTAGCAAGTAAAGTTTCAATCTCCACTTGCTTAATGCTCTTTTTTGTATTAGAAAATCCTGCCTTCCTTCGCTGTATTTCTGCCCAAACCGCTTCGTTGCTTAAACCTTCTAAAGCATTAAAAACTTTTTGTTTTTTTCGCTCTTTTCTGATATCATTTAACTCTTCAGCGTATTGCAGGAAATCTTCATAAACTTGATTGACAGCTTCCCTGAGTTTGGCGTCTGTGTCCGGCAGAGAAATCACGCTAAGCACTTGAGCAAAATAAGCATTACTCGCCGATCGCACTAACAGTCGATTATACAACGGGCGATCGCCCTCTTTAGAAAGGCAGGGTTCTTTTGCAACCGGGCCGAGCCAAGGGCGCTCTCCCAAGCACCTGCCGAGCACTTTAGAATACGGGACAGTGGCATCAGAAAGGGGGCGACGGGCTTTGCAAGCTTCGCAGCGAACGAAGATTTCAGCGAAATCATTGCCAGAACCGCTTTCATCGAGCCACAATTGCCCTCGGCATAGAGCGTCCAAATTGTTGTGGGCAAAAGCATTCCAATTGATATCGCTGATATGTCCGTTGGCGCAAGCTTGCACGAAGCGCACCGGAACAACAGGCTTTTTCTTCCTCTCAGCATTCAGATATTTTCCCTTAACTAAACTCCCCCAACGAATTAAAGGTCTGGTGCGGTATTCTTTGCCGTTGGAAGCTTTCCAAGTGTCATCGTCTTGCGCTACAAACCAAGTGGGAAATGTGAAGGCGGTGATGCCTGTGCGAGGGGCGCTGGGGTCTTGTTCATCTACAGGGGGAGCGTACAGGGCAACGCGGGCCAGGCCGAGAATTTCGGCAACTCGCTCTTCCAGGCGCTCTTCGTGAATGCGCGATTTATCGCCCCGCCAGTGGTTCAACCCGCCGATAATAATCGAATAGTTGGGCAAATCGACCATTGCCCCCGGCCCGAAGGTGGTTAAAATTTGACTTTGGCGAATTTGTCCTGATGGGATTTTCATATTGATTTTAGTTAGTTTGTAGTTTGTAGTTTGTCGGGTGCGTCAGCCGGAAATTTGCTTGCAGTTAGTAGGGTGCGTCAGTGAGAAATCTTCGGCTCGGCAAATATTTTTTTTCTGACGCACCCTACTGAGTTTATTGGTAGGCTGTGTCAGAGACTAATCGGCTCGGCAAATATTTTTTTCTGACGCACCCTAAGTGAGTTAATCTTGATGCTCAATCTGACGCACCGTGCGCGAATTAATCCTCATCAATCTCGAACCCATCTGGATTTTTTACCCACAAATTGACAACAGGTTCCACATCTCTCAAACTACGTTGTGCTTTAAACTTTTTAGCGGGTTGCGGTTGCCTCTGCAAGTCTGGGTCAAGGGGGTCAAATAATAAAGGCGGTGCAACTCCCACTTCTTGCTGATATTGCAAACTACCTTTTTCCGCAGCAATCTGTTGCCAAGTGTCCAGCAAATCTTTGACTCGATCTTTTAGTTTCAGACGTAATTCTTCTGTTTCTTCGGCGTCTCGGTCTTGGTCGTGAATCTCAGAACGCTGGGCAATTATATCAGCAACAAAATCTAAGTTTGAGCGCTGTTCTGTAATTTTAATTGCATTTAAAGGTGCGGTCATTTCTGGATTACCTAGACGCGCTAAAGCAACGGTAATAGCCGCAATCCCCCGGTCAATGGCACGGGGGGAAAAAGGCGTGACGCTGGTTGCTTCGACTGCCCGGTAAAAAGTGTTGTGCCACGCGCCAAAACGTTCGTAGTGAGAGCGATCGCGCGGTCTGTGTACATTTAATAATGTTACCACTAATCCCGGTCGCTGTTCGTCTCGCCCTACTCGCGAGGTTGCTTGAATGTACTCGGCGGCTGTTTTTGGCTGTCCTAATACGACCATTAATCCGAGGCGAGTGATATCTAAACCCACAGAAATCATATTAGTTGCTAGTGCAGCGTCCACCCGGTGTGCGTCTGAAAAAGCTAAGGCTAAACAGCGCTTTGCTTCCGAAACTTGGCTAGTGCTAACGCGAGAAGTTAATTCTAAAGGTTCATCGTTAATTCGGCGGTTAGCAAAACATCCTGACTGCTCATTTTCCCGTTTTCTCTGGCTATATCCTAACAATCTAGATTTGACTTCATCTTCAACAATGCGCCGACTTCCCCCCAGTTCTCGCAGGGAGTTAAAATAACCCAATAAGGTCATGTAAGAGTCAGCCGGATTATTTTTATTCCTTGCGCCGCCGTTGGCATCCCAATGTTTTTGAGCCGCCCCTAATACAGCTAAATAAGTCCGCAGCAAGATGACTTTTAAGCTGCGACCTTGAGCGGCAATGCCGATATAAGTGCGGGGGTTTTGTTCCGTGGCGGGGACAGTTTTGGCGAAGAATGAATCGCGGCGGTCTGGGCCAGGAGGCGGAAAAACATCGACTTCGGTGCGACCAAATAAGGCGCGAATTTGTTTTGTTGCTCGCCGCACGGTTGCAGTTGAAGCAACTATTTTAGGATAGATTTTTTTGCCATCTTTGTCAATAGCTGATAAGGCGTCAATAGCCGTTTCATAAAGTCCGACCATCGTGCCTAACGGCCCGGAAATTAGGTGCAATTCATCTTGTATAATTAAATCGGGTGGTAGGAGAGGTTTTTCTAGTGTCCGACCGATGCCAATAGTAGCCGGGCCGTAAAATCCGTTGTCATCATAGCGATCGACTTTTCCGAATAAAGCCCCTGTTTCTCCGACCCAAGGTAGGTTGGCAAATTTATCGACAGTGGCGATAATAAAGCAGGGGACGCGGCGATAAATGGGGTCATCAACCGCAACAATGGGCAAGGGATTATTTCCTTTAAAAGTACATTCCGGTTGACCATTGGCAAAGCGTTTACGGTTGGTGCAGAGAATTCTTAAATCCGTGGGATTGTCTGCATTGGGGAATAAGGTAAAGGAGTTGCGGGTGAATTTTTCACCGCACCAAGGGCAGTTTTCTAAGGGAATGGGTGAGGGTTTATTACGATCGTCGTTTTGATAGGCAATGGTGCGGGCACGGGCACTTTCTGGGTTGTTGTCCCCTTTGCGCCCCATGCGGTTTGGCGTGGCTGCTTGTCCGACCCACAACCCGATTTCAAAAGGCCAAGTGCCAAGTTTTTGAACATCGTTTTGCCGTTCTAATTCTAAAGCGCAGATCAGGGTGGCGGCACGACTCAGTTGGTCTAAGGTTAACAGGCGTAAAGTGTAGCGCATTAAGACACTAACCCCGGCCCCGCTAAGCCCTGGATTTCGCAACCGTCGCAGAACTAAAGTAAATGCGGCTAACCCTAAATATGCTTCGGTTTTGCCGCCGCCGGTGGGGAAAAATAGCAAATCTACGATTTCCCGATCGCCCATTTCTGGATCGGCAATTCCAGTTAAGTTCATCAGCAGGAATGCTAGCTGAAACGGCCGCCATTTGGGGGCGTGGATTTCTGCGGGGGTTTTCTCACTGTCATGGGTGGCCCGTTGACGGATGGATCTGGCGATCGCGAAATTGGCAATTCTAAAGGCCTCGAACACTTCGGGGTCATTCATAGCGTCGAGGCCCGCAGCGATGCGATCGCGCGCGACTTGGGCGCGGTTGAGCAAATTTTGGGCAATTTGAGCTCGGTTGGGTTCGAGGGGGAATTTGTGCCGCTGGTCTGCAATCCAATCGCCGTAAGCTGTTACCATTGGCTCTAGCATTGACCGCAAAGCTGCGGGAGTGGGTGCTGCGGCGATCGCTTCCATTTCCAGTTCAGTTCCGGGTACAACGGCCGCGATGACTTTTTCTACGTCAGCGGTGGGTATCCAGGCGGTGCGAATTTCCTTGCAAATCGAGTCGGAGTGGACGAGGGCGATCGCCGAAATGTTGTGGCCAACAGCAAATTCGCAGTCTTCCCGATACTGCAAGTCTGCCACCTTTTCATCCCAATCATCATCGGTTTGTCCCCGCAAATTCGGGCGGGGGACGAGGGGGTAGGGGGTGTGAATAGTTAAAGTTGCTTGGAAGATGTAAGTGGTATCTCGCAAGGAGTCGTCGGTGGTGGGGGTGCGGTAGTTGACAAGGAAAGCGGAGACGGAACGGGTACCGGGGGGTAACTTAATCTGGGACAAGACGGGGCGAACGGAAATGACGAGTTTTAAGCCGCCGCTGTCGGGAATGTCCAAGGTGTAGGGCGCGGTGCTGCTTTTGATGGGAACATCTAGTTCTACCTGTTGAGGTTTCCGCAGCCAATCACCGGAGACGAGACTTTGCAGTTTGGTTTCTGCTTTTTCCTCTTCTGTGGGAATGGGCGAGTAGTCGCCCCAAGATGCGATCGCCCGGAAGTGAGTTGCTTCTTTGGGAACCAGGAAACTCAGCCCCATTGAAGAGGGAAAAAATGCTCTGCGGGCGGAGGATTTTTCCGGGGGGTTTTCGTCGTCGTCGGCACTGGCGCCCCTGAGTTCGTCGAGTTCGTCATTGCTGGTGTCGTCGCTACGCTGTTCGAGGCCGGCCCCGTAGGGTACGAGAAAACCGCTGAGATACCAGCGGGAAGGGGGTTGGTTGATAATTTCTGCGGCGTGGGCTTCGTCGTCAGGGATGGGGCCGATGAGGTCGAGTTGTAAAGCGTCGATTAGGTGTTGGCGAACTTCGGCGGGGGTTGTCATATAGCAGTTAGTAGAGTGCGTCAGACCCCAATATTTTCTCACATTAACGATATTTTTTTACCTGACGCACGCTACCAATAAAATGTTATCGCCAACCAATTAGGTAAAAAACCCGCTTTCTTTAGCATCAGAGATAGTCAGAAATCGGGTTTTTGGAGAAAATTCTTGGTTGTCGCCGACAAATTAGGTAAAAAACCCGGTTTTTTTAGCATCACGGGTATTGTTTTTATGCGGTAATAAGGACTTGCGCTGGTGGCATAAAACCTAAGATGATATCATTTTGATGAATGCCTTCGTCAATTAAATTTTGGGTAATGCCGCCTTCCATACCGTCATATTCAATGTAGATTTTACCAGCTTCCAACGTGATATAAATGAGGTTTCCTCTGATTCGCCGCCCCCGATCCCAACCAACTTGCATCAAGGCGTAGCGATCGCGAGTTTCGTCAAACACAGGATCTAGTCGGATCTCTCCGTGAGAAGGCTTTAATTGGGCATATTTCCAGATTACCTGTTTGACAATTTCTCGGTAGGTGGTTGCATTATTCGTTAAGTTATCCATTGTTCAACCTCTAATTTTTCTCAATCGGTTACTAGCAAATTTAACTGAAACGTATGGCTCTATAATTTATAATTTTCAACTCTATTTGTTATGTCCAGGTTTTTGTAAAATGACGGGACAAAACAGATAGTAATCGGATAAGTTAGGAGAATATACTTAAATTTTATACTTGCTTTTATGGGCCAAAATGAAAACACAGAAAACGCGAGGGAACACTGGAAGCAACAGCTCAACGATGCACTCTCCCGACCAGAAACAGCTATCAGCGCAACAACTTTTCGCAAAGGGTGGAGAACGAAAGCAGAACCAGTTTTGCTCAAGTGTCAGGATGGTAGAGAGTATGTGGTTAAAGGTCAACAAGCAGGGCGACAAATTGTAAATGACCAGATTACTGCAAGGCTTGGCTTTGCAATAGGTGCACCCGTTGGCGAACCTAAGATTGTTGAAGTGTCGGCTGAACTTATTGCGATTGAACCTCGTCTCTCTCATATTCCTTCAGGCACAGCACACGCTACTCTCTTTATACCAGATTGCTTTGATAGTTGGGAGTTGATTGCAACTAGCGAACCTGAAAATAGATCCAGGTTTGTTTTGCTTGCTGTGTTGTACGGATGGGTCTATGGTAACGACATTCAGTTTATTTTCAAGAAAAATCCACCGCGATTAGTTTACTCGGTGGATCATGGTCATTTCTTTCCCGGTGGCCCCAATTGGACAGAGCGTGATCTGATACAAGCACCCCAAGCTGAACTAAACTCCTATTTGTGTGAAAATTGCAACTTTACCCCAGATGAGATTAGCTCGGCACTCCGGGGGCTTGAAAGCGTCAGTGAAGCAACAATCATTCAAGCAGTGGCGGCTCCGCCTAGCGAGTGGGGGCTAACTCTTGACGAGCGTGTTACTCTAGTAGAATACTTAACTAGACAGCAACAACAATTATTAACTTTTTTGTAAGCACTTTCTTATAGAGGGAGGCAAAAGCAATGGCAAGCAGATATAGTATCGTTCAATACGTCCCCAATCCCATCGCTGACGAACGGATTAATATTGGCGTTGTTGCTTTTGATGATAATGATGTGCGCGTACAATTTTTGAATAATTGGAGTCGAGTGCAGGCTTTTGGTCGCGAAGATATTCATTTTCTCAGAGACTTTGCGAAACGAATGAACTTCGCCGCCAGTGAGGGTTTGCTTTTTCCCGGAGATGAGCCAGATGGCACTCCTAAACATGAGCGATTAAAAAAAATTGCACGGGGTTGGATTAACAGTATTCAATTCACAGAACCTCACGGCTCTTTAGATAATGTCGAGAATTTATTAGAAGATATCGCGCAGACTTACCTGGTTAATGTAGTTCCTACAAAAACTAAGCGAAATCGCCAAGATGCTGCGAGAATTACAACTTCTATAATTAGAAAAACTCTTATATCCTATGATGATAAACCTGCTTTAAAAGAAATGCTAAAAAATGATTTTCCTGTAAAAGGAAGTCATAAAGAACACAAGTTTGATGCGGTTGTTGCTAACGGTCAACCTTACTTTGCCGCCCACGGAATATCCTTTGAGGTTCACATTCCTGAAAGTCTCCAAGATTCTATTTCTTGGATGATTTCAGATGTCAAAGAATCTGATCCTAAATTGCCTATAGGAATTGTTGCACTTCCCCCAAAACAAGAGTGGCAGGATTATGAAAAACTCAACAAAGTGTATCAAACAACTATCTCAACTTACAGGAGTTTGGGGGCGGAAGTTTTGCAAGAAAATGAAGTACAACCTTGGGCATCTTCCACCCTTGATAAGTTAGTTGCAATGTAATGAGTAGTAATGAGTAGGGTGCGTCAGGTGTCAATTCTTGGCTAATAGCGATAATTTGTCGCCTGACGCACCCTACAGACTATCAGGAAAACCAAGGATACGAGGCGGCTTATCTGCAACTTTTTTGCGAGATTTAGAAGCTGTCTTTTTACCTCCTTTTGCCTTCGCCTCAGCCGCTTTCCCTCCCAGACTTTCCTCTTGAGAGCGTTTCAGATTCAATTCAAGCAATCTCGCTAATACTTCATCGTGGATTTCTTCGGGCCATTTATACCGCCAAGGTTTTTTCTTCTGGCGTTTGCTAATTCCTTCGCTTTCTTCCTCTTCTTCTTCGTAGTCAAGGATGAATTCGCAGTCGGTGGCGATGTCTGTCCACCCGTAGGCTTTTAATACGGTTCGATCGCATTCTTGATGTAATTGTCGCAGTTTTATTATATCCGGGTGGCGTTCATCGGGGTTGTGGAAGCGGTTGTAGGTGTCGGTGAGTCCCTGGTTGTTGCGTACCATTAATTCGGCGCGATATTTGTAGTAGGTTTTGCCTTTTTCTTCTAATTCCGCGTTGGTTTCCCAGTTTGAGGGGAAGGGGAAGGTTTCAAAGCAGTCTGTGGGTGTGTAGCGAAGGTCATCTTTCATGGATGAACCAAAGAATCTTGCCCAAATTTCATGGATGCGGGATTGTAATGTACAAAATGCCGAGTAAGTTTCAAAGGCAAAAACATCAAGAGTATTAGCGAAAACCATTTGAGAAGGCTGAAAACTGAATGAGATGTGTTTGGATGCACCACAGTTGGTAACTAACACACGATCGCACTTGGCGATCGCTTTAAACAAACCAGATGTATATCTTCCCCAAAGCCACCAATTATTTTTACGCCTTTTAGCATCTGGGTTATCCCCTAGCTTTAATCTCTCCGGCTTAACTTTTTCCTCTACAATCCTCATCAAATCTGGATATTCCCGCGCTTGGGCCTCACTCATCTCCCCAAAATTAATCACATAACGATTATGGGCATGACTGGGACTAGAATTAACCTCCTCACCGCCGATATAAGGAAAAATACGCTCAGCATTTTTAGGATTTTGTTCAATTAAACGGTGCATTTCTGCAATCGGTGTCGCCTCCGGGTTAGTATCATCAAATGTAAACCCCATCCCTAGCACAATACTACCTTGAAAACTTTTATCAGCATTGGCTAATAAAGTTTGAGGATTTTCATTACCCCCCGCATGAAACAAAAATGCAGAAATTAGCCGAACTTGTCGCCCGTCGAGTATAGGGTGCGTCGCTGCGAGTTGCGTAGGGTGCGTCGCTGCGGGAGATATTCGAGATGAATCGAGAATATCTGTAGCGACGCACCTTACTGTATCTACTTTTTGGACGTTCACAATACTGACTACAACGGCGGCAGAACCAATCCATTTAAACCGCTTTGTTGCATTGTAAATTGTGCCACCCTTCTGACAGATATATCTTAAACCAGTGCTGCGCGTGTCACCTTGGGCAATGGTATTTGTCGCAATTAAACCAAAACAACCACCTTTTCGCAGAATCGTAAACCCTCGTCTAAAAAAGTGCGCTACTATATCAGCATTTCCGTGCGATTCGGGATGAATTACCTTTAACCAATCCATATATCCGGGCGCGTTAGCATTAATTGCTGTATTCTTACCAGCAAACGGTGGATTTCCAATAATCGCATCAAAACCAGGATTTTTTCTATCAAACACCTCTGGAAATTCTATCTCCCAATTAAACGGCATAATTGCCTTTTTTCTAGTTCGCAAATCTTGGCTAATACTTATCAAATCTGAATCTTCAATTAATCCTTTTTGCCACACATCAACCTTTAATCGCAAAGCATCCCGCTTTTCTTTCCGGGCTTTATCTTTATCTTCTGCAAAAAAACAAGAAATTACTAAATCCCCCGTCAAACGTGGATTTTTCAATATTTGTTCAGCTTTTTGATAACTAGCTATCTTCCTGTTTTCCTCTTCATCTCCTAAATTAATTATTTCATCCCGATAGAATTTAGCTTGATTTATATCTTTAGCAATTTTGTCAGCAAACAAAGGCCCATATTCTGATTCACTTTTTTGGGGAATCCAGTTAAAATTCTTAATATCCTCATAGGTCAACCCCACCAAAGAATCGCCACATTTCAACGCATGATCTAAAAAAGTAAACGAATGTTCTTTCGCCAAAGTCACCAACCATAGCGACAGCTTCGCCAAATTAGTTGCAAACGGATTTTTATCCACCCCATACAAACACCGTTGCGCTACCAACCGCCGCGCATACAACAAAGGATATTCATCAAGGGGAATTTCCGGCAAAGAATTGTGTTTGTTCCAAGCTTCCACTAACCTTTCTGCTAACTGGCGGCAAGTTTCCACCAAAAACGCCCCCGAACCCATCGCCAAATCGCAAACTTTTAACTCTAAAATCTCTTCAGGCGTGGCATTTTCTCCCAATGCTGCTAAAATCGGTCTGAGAGTTTCCTTAACAATTGGTTCCGTCATCGCACGCGGGGTATAGTGGGAACCGCTGCGCCGCCGTTCTTCGCCTGGTTGCAAATAAAGAGAACCCACAGGCATTAAAGTGGGAGTTTGCGCTGATACTTTCCGCCCTAACGCCGCGACTATATCATCAGCGTTTTTCGCTTCCTTTAACCCTTTGAGAGAATTTCCCGAAATCTCGCATCCCGCCACTTCTTTTAAAAATTTAGCGCGGTCATTTGCCTTAGTTTTGAGAATTTCCTCGACGCTAACCACAACCGTAACTGAGACTTTTGAACTTTTAGGTTTACTCCACACTCCTATAGATGGACTCTGGGCCCGTTCGACTTCGTAACCCATCACCGCTTCGTAAACCGAACCAATTTGTTCGACATCGAGAGCACGGTAAGAAAGTCTGTCTCCGTCCAAAATCAACAACCGATTTAATACGCGAAAAATCACCCCATCGGAAATACGCGGCACTTCTGTAAGATGCGTTGCTGTTTGAGTTGTTTGGTGCGTCGCTTGTTCAGTTTTTGACATTTCACCGAGATTTTCAGCGGCGACGCACCCTACTGAGTTTGTTTGGTGCGTCGCTTGTTCAGTTTTTGACATTTCACCGAGATTTTCGGCCGCAACGCACCCTACTTTTTTACCTAATAAAAACGGGTATTCATCCGGGTCAAATAACTGACCGTGACGGGCCGGTAAATACCGAGGTAAATGACCGCCGCCCTCATAAACCAACCCAAACAAACTTAACAACCACGCCCAAGCGCCATACCGCTGATCCATCGTATCGGGATAATTTCCCGCATCAATTTGCAACCGTTCATACAGTCCCGTCACCGCATAATTCCGCGCATACACCGAATCTTGCGGCATCAATCCTTCATCTTCGGCGTACAGCAAAAACACCAACCGCATTAAAGTTGTAATCAATCCCCCATAAATATGCTGCGGTTCTGTTTGAGCAATTTCACTCAATAACTTACCATTACTCGCCTCATCCGCTGTCTGAAATCCCCGCAACAATTCCCAGAGGGCATCTAAAACCTGTTCGGCTAATTTTGTCGAAACTTCACTTTGATATTTGCGGCTTTCCTGCAACAAAGCTGGCAAACGGCGTTCCGGTGGCGCAACAAAAATGCGATCCGAACCTAACAGCATTACCATCGCACTTAAAATTGGGCGGCCGGCCACTTCGCACATCGCCGCCACCGGAAACGTCAAATACCCCGACGATTCGCCACGCGGCGCATAAACCAAGCGCAATAGCGAACCATTGCACAATAACCCCACGTTAACGCTCGTTTCGCGCAATAAGCGTTCAAATTTTGCTTGTGGCGAAGCATTCCACTGACCTGCTTTTTCTGATTCTAAATCTAATTCATCAAAAGGGCGATTATTTTCTATAATTTGGACTAATATACAGGGGCGAACTGCTTCTGGATCTAGAACTGTATAAGTTGGTTTTAAAGTCTCGCCGTAGTCAGGAAGTGGCACCGTGAATTCTGGAGCAATTTCTGCCACTAGATCATAGGGTTCCCACCCCAAAACCTCGGCCACAAAGGCGGGAAAATCTGAAATTAATGCTTGACTTTCCTCGCTATTTGTGGTAATAATTTCTTGGAAAGCTTGCTGCAATTCAACGATATTGCGATTCGGCACGCACTGAAATTTTACTAGGGCGGGAGGCGACACAACAAGTCCCACTGGTTGCAAGAATCCCAACCATTCTTTATGTCTGATTAATTCTGGATCTTGTGCCATTGTTCCTCCTGACTTTAGCTTTTCCCTAAATTGTATAATTGTAAGGTGCGTCAGCTTGAAAACACCCAAATATAACCATGAATAACCGTCTGACGCACCCTACTCTCCTAAATTGTAGGGTG
>JAUBOG010000937.1:0-1038 GCA_036700105.1 Microcoleus occultus BM001215583 | reverse complement strand
AGTTTTTGTTAATTCGTGCCTATACTGCGAATGGAGAAAGATTTGCCGATGAAGCCATCGATTACCTCTGCGAACAACCAGTACGACTCCAAACAGGATACTCAGCGGGTAATGGAAATACTAAGGCTGCTCCCTATTGGGCTACCCGACAGCTAATAGAAGCAACTACTTCACATTGCACTGAAGAAAAGTTGTTACAACTTCAAGAAATCATTCTTAATTACTATACTGATTATGAAAAAAGTTACAGGGGTCGTCAATTTCGAGGTTATCCGCAGCTAATTTTATTAGATGCTATCGCTACCTCTCGACGCACAGACGCAATTAATCATCGGCTACAAGAATGGAAGCGCAAGTTCACAAGCTTAGAGTGGCTGAAACCTCTAGGCCAAATTGAACACCCAAAGTCAAGCGAAGCTTGGTTGGTTGGTTCTCCAATACCTGAAAAAGCAGCAGACAAAATGACTGATAAGCAATGGTTAAAGGCTATTGCTCGTTATGATTACAATCATGTTGCGACTCGATTTCAGCGGACGGGGCAAATAATAGGTGGAGCTTATGACTTATCCACGCTTTTAGAACGTCAAGTAAAAAAGGAGCCTGTACGCTTTGCTAAGTTAATAGGGCGGTTTCCAGATAACACAAATTCATCTTACTTTGATGCAGTTTTACGCGGTCTTGCAGAAGTTGAGCTAGATATTGAGACTGCTTTTATCGTATGTCAGCGTTGCCACCAATTACCCAATTATCCTTGTGGTCGTTCGATTAGTTGGCTGATTCGGAAATTAGTTGATTCCCCCTGGCCTGAAGAGGCTTTTGATATTGTAACTTGGTATGCCTTAAACGACCATAGTCCCCAACAAGAGTCTTGGCGCACTAAGACTTCCAACGGACAGGTTTACTGTGATGATATTTTAAGTGCTGGAATTAATTCGACACGAGGTAGTGCTGTAAGCGCAATTGCCCAACTAATTTTTGCGGACAAAAATCGCGCCTCTTATTTTCAACAATCTCTGCAACAGATAGTTCAAGACTCTT
>JAUBOG010000157.1:7043-12967 GCA_036700105.1 Microcoleus occultus BM001215583 | reverse complement strand
GCACTCAAAGTCCCCCTTCTTAAGGGGGATTTAGGGGGATCGAGACTCGGCTACAACCCTGATTTAGAGATGGTTTCAGGCTTAAGTTGACACCAATGAGTAATGCTGTGTCCCTACTTTTTTGCTAAACTCCCGCCTCGGAGAGTAGCGATTGCATTGTTTCCCAAGATAGCCCCTGCTGGAGATAGCGGGGGTTATTTGGGTTGTAGGGGCTCTGGAGCCGATCGACACTGATAATTTTTGCCCCCGGCGGCAAAACAGGCACGTCTGGATCGAAAGCGGTCGATCGTACCAAAGAGCTAGAAAATCCTTTAAAAATCGCAATTTCATCGAATTCGCCGTCAATTTCGGCTTTCACGATTAAAACTTCCTGCGATCGTTCGATCGTGTATTCTTCCAAGCGGCGGGCAATAGAGTCAGCCATCACACATATCACTTTACAGAAATCAGCTATAATATAGCTTAACTTTGCGGCTGATTTCAGGGACAGCAGGCCAAATATTTATTTTTAATTCGACATTTTATCACAGCCAGAAACCCAAAAAAATCAAACATAAGATATCACTCTGGTAAAACCTACTTACCTGACCTTTTATGAGCAGCAAACAGACAAAGGTGGAATTGCCGTTAGTTTCAATTACCAATCCGATTTTACGGCATTTTTCCTGGGTATTTTCAGTGGTATTTATGCTAAGTTTTTGCTTGAGTATAGTCCTGGGAAGTTGCAGATCGGAACTAATAACTCAACCTACATCAACAGAAAAACTTCCTTCAAGCTTAACAAAAGTTGTAAAAATCGGCCATCAGCGTTTCGGAGCGCTGTTTTATCTCAAAGCTAAAGGCTCTTTGGAAACCCGTTTAGCAAAAATGGGGTGGTTTGTAGAATGGACGGAATTTGCCGCAGGGCCGGCAATTTTAGAAGCAATAGGAACAGGAAAAATCGATCTGGGTTATGCAGGAGTTGCGCCGCCAATTTTTGCCCAATCAGACGGCGTACCTTTTGTTTATATTGCTAACGATTCACCTTTACCCGGAAGCATTGGCATCATAGTTCCTCAAAATTCTCGCATTCGGACTCTGGCGGATCTCAAAGGCAAAAAAATAGCAGCAACTCGGAAAACATCAGGTCATTACTTGTTAATTCGGGCGTTAACTCAAGGCGGATTGCAGTTAAAAGATGCAGAATTAGTCGATTTGCCGCCTGCAAAAGCTCAGGAAGCATTTGTGAGGGGCGAGGTTGATGCTTGGGCGATTTGGCAGCCGTTTTTAGCTCAGTTACAGCAAAGTATGCCTGTTAATTTCTTGACTGACAGCGATGGGCTGATGAATGACAGAAATTTTTATTTGGCAAGTCGCTCTTTTGCTGCAGACTTTCCGGATATTGTAAAAATAGTGATGGGAGAAACGCGGCAGATGGCTATTTGGATAACTAAGAATCCCGACAAAGCAGCGGAATTGCTCGCCGATCGAACGGGAATGAAAATAACTACTGCTATCATGTTAACGAAAAGCCGCCGCTACGATTTGCTGCCAATTCAAGATAGGGCGGTTGAAGAACAGCAGCGGATTGCTGAAATTTTCTTTCGATTGGGACTGCTTCCCGATCGCCTTTGGATTGAAGATGCTATCTGGAAGCAAAAATTAGATATATAAAACCCGAACTCAGGCACAGGTAACGATCGGCGGTTGCGCTTGCGCCAGGAAGAAAAATGCAATTTGGTGTATTCTATAGATTGACTTCAAACTGTTAGCTGGCAAAATCAAATGTCATCCATTGCCAATCAACTGCGTTACGGTTTTGTCTCGATTGTTGTGGCAAGCGTATTGATGGCGGGAAGTACGTTAGCTTACCTCAGTTTTCGAGGACAGATAGAACAGACAAAACAGATTCAGTACGAGCGATCGCAAGCTGCGGCATCGCAAATTAGCGCTTACCTGGATAACTTGCAGCGCCAACTCAATTATTTGTCAGAATTGCGCGGTTTAACAGAATTCAATCCTGAAACTCAGCGCAGCATTCTCGAAGGATTGGTCAACAGCAACAGCGCCTACGAAGTGGTCGGAATTTTCAACAGTAAAGGTCAAGTCGTACAGGCGATTTCGCCTTACGAATCCTTTTCAATTTCTAGCTTGAGTTTAGCAGGTATTTCGGGAGATGCACCTTTATTTTGGGAGACTTTTGGGCAGGCTCAAAATTATGTGAGTCCCGTAGATGTCGATCTGAAAACGGCGGTTAATGTTGTTAATTTGGCCGTGCCTGTTCGCAACAGTAAAAATCAAATTGCTGGAGTATTGTTTGCCAGAGTTAGTCTCAATTTTTTAACTCAAATTGCGGCGAGAACGCAAGTGGGAAAAACAGGATACACCTACGTTCTCGACCACCGAGGAGTGCTGATTTCGGAAACGGGAAGCAAGATTAATCCGTATTTACTGCAAGACTTGAAAGGGCGATCGTTTGTGCGAGAGTTATCCAAATTAGCTTTAACTTCGGGGGTTCAATCTCCGATCGTTTATCGAGGCTGGCGCGGGGAAGAAGTCATGGGTACGGGTGCGATCGTGCGCAGGGTGCAGTGGATGGTGGTTGTAGAGCTACCTACGGCGGAAGCTTACGCTCCCGTGCGATCGATCCTGTACGTCATGGCTGGAGTTACCGCCGCCAGCGCCCTCGCCGCCGCCGGCTTGGGAGTTGCTTTTGCTCGATCGATCGCAAATCCTTTAAAATCCCTAACATCCGCAGCGACTAAAATGACTAGCGGAATACTGGAAACTCGGGTAGATATTGCCGCCTCTAACGAACTGGGAAAATTAGCTAATGCTTTCAACAGCATGGCCGGTCAATTGCAAGTATCTTTCACAAAACTAGAACATCAAAACGCCCAATTGCAGAGAATTGACAAACTTAAAGACGATTTTTTGGCCAACACTTCTCACGAGCTCCGCACTCCGCTAAACGGCATTATCGGTTTAACTGAATCTTTGATCGACGGTGCTACAGGAAAATTACCGGCATCGACTATTTCCAACCTAGAAATTATTGCATCTAGCGGCCGAAGACTGTCCAATCTGATCAACGATATTCTCGACTTTTCCCAACTGAGACACAAAAATATTGAACTGCAAATCAAGCCAGTCGGCATCCGAGAAATTGTCGATATCGTCGTGACTCTTTCTCAACCTCTAATCGGTACAAAAAACTTGCAGTTGATCAATTCAGTCACTTCCGACATTCCCCTGGTGGATGCCGATGAAAATCGGGTACAGCAAATTCTTTATAACTTAATCGGAAATGCGATTAAATTTACCGACAGTGGTACTGTAGAAATTTCGGCGAATGCGATCGGTTTGGACGCGGTGCATTTGGTAGATCCCGAGAGTTCTGTTACCAGCAAGCTTCATTCTTTAATTATCAGGTCAAAACTGCAAATTACGGTATCCGATACCGGGATTGGCATTGCTGAAGATAAATTAAAATTAATTTTTGAATCTTTTGAACAAGCAGACGGTTCTACTGCTAGAGAACACGGAGGAACCGGTTTAGGTTTGGCAGTTACAAAGCAGTTAGTCGAGCTGCACGGCGGCGAAATTCAGGTATCTTCAGAACTCGGTATTGGTTCGCACTTTACCTTTAGTTTGCCAATCTCTCAAAATCAGTGTGCCGAGCGCGATCGCTTGTCATCAACGGTGCGGCAGTCTTTAGTTTCAAGAACCAACGATCGCAAGTTAACAGCTAATGAAACCGCCCCAGCAACTTTTAATAATCACAATTCGAGGGATGATAAAGAACGCCAAGAAAACAGAAAAGTAAAAATTTTGATTGTAGATGACGAACCTGTGAATATTCAGGTATTGGCTAACAATTTACTTATCGAAAACTATGCGATCGCCCAAGCTAGCAGCGGTAAAGAAGCTTTAGACCTTTTAGATAGAGGCTGCAAGCCCGATCTGATCTTGCTGGATATCATGATGCCCCGGATGACCGGTTACGAAGTTTGCCAGAAAATTCGGGAGAGATTCACGGCGATCGAAGTGCCAATTGTGATGCTAACCGCCAAAAATCAAGTATCTGACTTAGTGCAAGGTTTCAATGCAGGAGCCAATGATTTTTTAACTAAACCGTTTGTCAAAAATGAATTGCTAGCCAGAATCAAAACTCACATCCGTCTGGCAAAAATTAATGCAGCTTACGGTAGATTTGTCCCCCACGACTTTCTGCGAATTTTGGGACACGAAAGTATTGTTGATGTTCAACTAGGCGATCAAATTCAGAAAGAAATGACTGTTTTATTTTCGGATATTCGCTCCTTTACGGCTATCTCCGAAGCGATGACTCCCCAAGAAAACTTTAAATTTATTAACAGCTACCTGAGCCGAGTGAGTCCGGTAATTCGCGCTCATCGAGGTTTCATCGATAAATATATTGGCGATGCGATTATGGCGCTATTTCCTGAGTCTGCAGACGATGCCGTTCGCGCGGCGGTAGAAATGCAAAAACAAGTTATTCTTTACAACCAGCACCGACAACTCAGCAATTACCAACCGATCGCGATCGGCATCGGTTTGCACGCGGGCACTTTAATGTTAGGTACGATTGGCGAGCAACAGCGGATGGAAAGCACGGTGATTGCTGATGCGGTAAATCTCGCGTCTCGTTTGGAAGGACTGACTAAGCTTTACGGCTCGGGCATCCTAGTTACTGAATCAATTTTAGAGCGTTTGGGCGATCGCGAAAAATATATGTGTCGATTTGTCGATCGCGTCACAGTAAAAGGAAAAAAAACCGTCGTGTCGGTGTTTGAAATTTATGATGCAGAAACAGAACAAAGCATTCTACTCAAACAGGAAACTGCTGCTGCATTTGAAAAAGGTCTGGAGCTTTATTTCGAGCAAAATTTTACTAAAGCGCAAAAAATATTCAAGAAAATTTGCGAAACTAATCCTCAAGATAAGTTAGCAGCAACCTATTACCAGCGTTCTCTGAAGAATCGAATGTATGGAGTGTCAGAAGGATGGTCTGGAATAGAAGCTTTGGATGAAAAGTAGCGGTAAGGTGCGCGGCCCGGCACACCCTACAGATAGAGTATGTACGCAAGTCTTATTTAAAATAAGTTCGTACAAACGCCGAATTTATTCCAAGTTTTCGGGCCGACAATGCCATCAGCAACTATTTTTTGCTGTTGCTGAAAGTTGATGACTGCTTGTTGGGTTTTTGGCCCGAATGCTCCATCAGTATTTAAGGACGCTCCGCTGGTATTCAACAGTCGCTGGAGGTAGCGGACATCCTCGTTTTGAGTGACGGTATCGTTGCGTTGGAGTATGGGAAAATAACGGCAAGAAGGTAATTCAATGCGAGTTGCGTTTGTAGTTTGCATGGTTTTATTTGATGTTGTTATTTGCAAGTTGCGGCGATCGACAGAGAAGTGCTGGCAAATGTTGGTAGTGATTTAACAAGGAGGTTCGCTAATGCAAGCGCCTAATTTCATCCAAGTTTGCTGGCCAACAATGCCATCAACAACAAGCTTATTTTTCTTTTGAAAGTTGATGACTGCTTGTTCGGTTTTTGCGCCAAAGAATCCATCAGTTCCTACAGGATATCCTTTTTTAACTAAAGATTGTTGGAGATAGCGCACGTCTTTATTGGGGGCAGGGCTGCTATCATCTCGTTGCAGTGTGGGCAAGGAATAGCACATAGGTAATTGAGCGTGAATTTCGTTTGTGGTTTGCATGGTTTGATTGGGGATTAGTGGTTTACAAGTTGTTGGGAAAGTAGAGAAGTCGGGAAGATGTTATGTCTAACAAGGAAGTTCGGTAGCGCAAGTGCCTAATGTATTCCAAGTTTGCTGACCGACAATGCCATCAACAGTAATCTTTCTTTTCTTTTGAAAGTTGATGACTGCTTGTTCGGTTTTTGCGCCAAAGAATCCATC
>JAUBOG010000157.1:0-6943 GCA_036700105.1 Microcoleus occultus BM001215583 | reverse complement strand
TTTTCTTTTGAAAGTTGATGACTGCTTGTTCGGTTTTTGCGCCAAAGAATCCATCTATTGTTACGGGATATCCGTTTTTAACGAGGGATTGCTGGAGATAGCGCACGTCTTTATTGGCTGCGGTGTTATTGTTGCGTTGCAGTGTCGGTAAGGAAGAGCAAAGAGGTAATTGAGCTTGAGTTGCGTTTGTGCTTTGCATGGTTTGATTGGGATTAGTTATTTGCAAGTTGTTTGAACTTGCTATTCCCCAGTTGTAGCTGTGGGGGAAAGTGCTTTCACAGCCGCTTTTTTTAGTGACACTTATCTGGGGTAACTCGGATGAGTGACAGCCCGTTTTCCTGAAAGTCCCAGGAAAAAGTTGTGCAGCGGAGATTTTTAGCATGAGCTACAATGCTTTTGAGCGACACACTTATCTCCGTGCAGCTCGGTGCTTTTTATCACATCACGCCTCCAGTTAGGGTAATTTCGGCGCAGTTTTAGTGGCAATTAGCTTGAAATAATTACTAATTACGCTCCGATGTAAGAAGCGGGTGATTTTTGTTGAGTTCTGAGAAATGAGGGGATTTACCATGTTATTAAAAAATATTAGCAGATCGATCGCCAAATTTTGCGGCAGAGTGCCTCTCCGCATCACACTGACAGTGCCATTTATCCTGCAAACCGTGACAATCGTCAGTCTGGTCGGATATTTGTCTTTTAGAAACGGACAAAAGGCTGTTCAAGAAATCGCCAGTAATTTGCAAGGTGAAATTAGCGATCGCATTCAAGAACACCTCGTAAATTATTTAGATAAATCTCACACAATTGTCAAACTTAATGTCGCTATAGCCAAACTTGACAAGCTCAATTCCGAAGATTTACAAACAACAGAACGCTATTTTTGGAATCAAATACAAATATTATCCTCAGTGAAACAAATCTATTTAGGATCTGAGGATGGTCAATTTATTGGAGTTAGTATAGATGAATCAGGAAAATTTGTTTCCAGAATCACAGAAAACTTTCCCCGGCGTTCTTATTATGCTTTAGATTATCAAGGAAATAAAATTGAGTTATTACGCTCCGAACCTAACTATGACCCGCGAAGTCGTCCTTGGTACATTGGGGCGACTGCTGGAAAAGATCCTATATGGACTGACATTTATACGTTTTTTCAGGGGGATTTGGGCATTACAGCGGCTCAGTCTTTTTACGACAGCCAAGGGAATTTTCGTGGAGTCATGGCAGTCGATATTGTTCTGGGACAGATTAGCGACTTTCTGAGAGGGATGAAAATTAGTCGATCGGGTCAGATTTTTATTATAGAGCGATCGGGAGCATTAGTTGGCAGTTCAACGGATGAACAACCCTACAGAATGATTGCAAATGAGAAAGCCAAACGTTTGCAAGCTATTGACAGCAAAAATATTTTAACTCGCGAAACAGCTAAACACATTATTAGTAAGTTCAACTTGGCTCAAGCTGAACCACCCAAAAGCCTTAAATTTCAACTTAATGGCGAGTGGATTTTTGTGCATATTCGGTCATATAGAGATTCGATAGGACTCGATTGGTTAGTGGTAGTAGTTATTCCTGAAAGCGACTTCATGGCAGAAATTAATGCCAATACTCGGCTCACGATTGTACTCTGTCTAGTAGCTTTAATACTAGCCACAATTATCGGTATTTTGACGGCTAGATCGATCGCCGATCCAATTCTATGCTTAAACCTAGCAGCTAAAAATATCGCCTGCGGAGAATGGGATCAGACTCTAGAGTTCGATCGCGCCGACGAAGTGGGCGAACTCGCCAAATCCTTCACCAGCATGGTATCTCAACTGCAAACATCCTTCGCGACTCTCGAAAATCAAAATCAAGAATTGCAGCAACTCGACAAACTCAAAGACGAATTTTTAGCAAATACATCTCACGAATTACGAACTCCCCTCAACGGAATGATTGGCATTGCCGAATCAATGATTGACGGTGCCACCGGGACTTTATCGGAAATTCAGCAGCAAAACCTCTCCATGATTGCCACCAGCGGCAGGCGGCTGAACGAACTTGTCGATAATATTCTCGACTTCGCTCAACTCAAAAACCAAAAGCTAGAATTGCAGCTTCGCAGCGTAGAAATTAAGTCGATTGCTGAAGTTGTAATCACAGTCAGCCAGTCTTTAATCGGCACAAAAAACTTGCAGTTGATTAACAATATTCCTGCGGATTTGCCGTTAGTTTTGGCTGACGAAAACCGCCTGCAACAAATTTTTTATAACTTAATTGGAAATGCAATTAAATTCACCGATTGCGGCGCAGTAGAAATATCAGCAAAAATTGTGACCGCAGACGGCGAAACATCTATTCCACGGCTGTCTTTATCAAATATCCCGCCGTCAAGCCCGGATTTTATGATAGCTGTCACCGTTTCCGATACCGGAATTGGCATTCCGGGCGATCGGCTCGATCGCATTTTTGAACCCTTTGAACAAGGCGACGGTTCCGCAGTCAGGCAATACGGAGGAACAGGTTTAGGTTTAACACTATCCAAACAATTTGTCGAGCTCCACGGCGGTAAAATATATGCAGAATCAGAAGTCGGCATCGGTTCCCGCTTTACTTTTACTCTGCTTTTTTCTAGCGAAAGGATTCATCCTAGCGAACCCGCAATACAAACTCACGGTTACAGCTCGGAAAATCGCCAAATCAAAAGTTATTTATTCAATGGTTTAAAATCATTTGTACCCGTTCCAGATTCCGCAGATAGAACCGCCGCCGCACCGTTAGAAATAGAACAATTTAAAATTCTGATAGTTGACGACGATCCGATCAACCTGCAAGTTTTAAACAATCACCTTTCTCTGCAAAATTACCGCGTCATTCAGGCACTAAATGGCGAACAAGCTCTATCATTCCTCGAAAGCGGACAGCATTTTGACTTAATAATTCTAGACATCATGATGCCCCGAATGTCTGGCTATGAAGTCTGCGCCAAACTCCGGGAAAAATATCCCTCCCACGAGTTGCCAGTAGTCATGTTGACTGCCAAAAATCAAGTATCAGACTTAATAGTAGGATTTCAATTTGGCGCCAACGATTATCTAGCGAAACCCTTCTCGAAAGACGAACTTTTAACTAGAATCAAGTCTCACATCAACTTATCGCAAACTAACAGTGCCTACGGACGATTTTTCCCCGATGCTTTCTTAGACTTTCTGAAAAAAGAGAGCATTGTGGATATCCAATTAGGCAATCATGTCAGCAAACAAATGGCAGTTATGTTTAGCGATATTCGCTCCTTTACGGCCCTTTCCGAAACGATGACTCCCCAAGAAAATTTTGACTTTGTTAATGCGTACCTGCGAGAAGTCAGTCCAAAAATTAGAGAACACGGCGGCTTTATTGTCAAGTATTTAGGAGATGGAATGATGGCAGTTTTTCCTAACGGTGCTGATGATGCTGTTCGAGGGGGAATTGCTAAACTGCAACAAGTACACAGGTATAATGCCGATCGGCTTGACAGCGGGTATCAACCGATTCAAGTCGGTGTAGGACTGCATTTCGGTCAGATGATGGTGGGGATAGTCGGGGAAGCCGCCAGAATGCAGGGAGATGCTTTTTCGGATAATGTCAACTTAGCATCTCGCTTGGAAAGTCTGACTAAGCTGTATGGAGTATCTTTAATAATTTCTGAGAAAGTTTTGGATAATTTGACTCGTCCCGAACAGTATCAAGTCCGTTTTTTAGACAGAGTAATTGTGCAAGGGAAACAGCAGCCAATTTCTATCTATGAAGTCCTCGACGGAGAAACAGAGTTAGTCAGGGAAATTAAGTTGCAAACTCAGCAGGATTTTGAACGGGGTTTAAAACATTATCGCCGTCACGAATTTAGGGCAGCTAAAACCTGTTTTTATCAAGTTTTAGCCGTTAATCCCGAGGACAAAACGGCTGTACTGTATTTAGATCGAGTCAACCATTTGATTGAAAAGGGCGTGCCGGAAAATTGGTCTGGGGCTTGGACTTTAACTCAGAAGTGATATCGTAGTACCGGTAGATGGTAGCCCTGCGGTTGTCAAACAATTTGAGAATTGAGTCAACGACAATTTCTGTAACTATCGGGTTAAAGTCGGAAATAAAGTCGTCGGCGTTAAGATTTTCTTTAAAAAAATCCTTAGCTCGATCGCACTGATAGCGCATTTCGTCAAAGCCCACGATTTTCACCGCAAACGTAGCCAGGGGCGAGTTTTCCAAATCGGTATTGCAATTGCCTTTAGCCCGCCCATTTTCTAATAAATTCAATACTTCCGATTCTAAACCAATTTTAGGTTGGTAAGGTTTTTTTATTTCTGGAAAAAAGCTTTCCAAGCGGACAGCTTGAGGTGCTAGATTTGGAAGTTCTCCCATCATCATCGACAGAGAAACATCGATTCCCAAACCCGAAGAAAGAGCTTCCAGCAGGGCGATAGCAGCCAGTTTGCACCCCAAATAAAGCTTGGCAATTTCGAGATTGTACTTAGCAGTGGTTTCCCAGCGCTGATAGGTGCGATCGTCTGGATATCCCTCAAACTGCCGGAAAATCACCTCTGGCTTGAGATAACTCAGAAAACCTTCCATCTTCAGCAAAGCAACTCGGTAGTCGCGAACCGTGTAAAAACCGCAGCAGGTGAGATTGTGGTTGGTTTCCGGCAGTAAATTCCAGGTATTGGCCAAAAAATGGGCTGAACTCTCGTGAGCAAAACTAATTACATCTCGGTTAGAAATTCGGACAGCTTTTTTTACTGTTTCCCGGATTTGCTCGTCTGTCAAACTGAGGTAGAACAGGCTCTTTATGGCTTGCAAGCGGTCGTAAAGGCGCTGCGAAGCCGTTACTCCCGACTCGGCGCTGCGAAACGGAATTGTGGCTTCAATGCAGGCTGCAATTTGAAGCAATTGTTCGGGTTTGAGAAATGGTTCTAGAGCTTTTGCGGCCACCACAGCGCTGAGAAATTCGTTTTGTCCAGAGAAAGGATCGAGCACTTCCCCCGGTACAAAACCGAATACCAGCATGACTATCTCGAAGATAGCATCCGCAGACAGTTCAGATCGATCGCGGATCTGCAGGTGTTTGTTAACCTCTTTTGTTACAGGAGTGATGTAGTAGCTGACGTTAAAGTTAATGCTGCGATCGACTTGCACGTAGACGATATCGTGAAATAAAGCGGCTATTACCTCGATCGCGTCTTCATTCCCCCCCACATCAAAAATATGTTCGGGATTGTGAAAAAACCGCCAGGGCCCGATCATCGGCTGAACTATCAGTTCGGCAATCCGATCGAGTTCACTGGGTTCGACTTCTGCTTCCAGGCGATCGATCGCCCACATCAGCCTTTCTAAGCACTGTAAGTACGCCTGTTTGCTATCCATCAGAGTCTTTTCCAATAACATTACTGTCACGTCAGCTATCCTCTTGTTAGTTTGATTTTTTCGTAGATGCACCCCGAATTTGTTGAGTTGGGATTTGTGAATTTTTTGTGGGAGACTTGAGCTGGAATTTAGGATGCAAATATCTACTGAAAATCAACTTAATTTCCGGTAGCTGACCTCCCCTGTTTTCCCAGTCTAATTAACACAAAGTATGACAAGTAAACCACATAAACTGCTAAGCCTGTCAGACCCAAAAATCCTAAAGATTGAGGGCTGGCCTGAGCGTGAAACATCTGTTTGTACAGCCAAGGCGGGTCAAACCAAATACGGCAAAAAGGTTCGTCAATTACCTGAATTTGAGATTTAAAGGCACAAGTTAAGAAGGGAATTTGAGCTAGAGCACCCAAACCGCTGTAAACAGTAATCGCCCACCGCCAAGCTGTAAAGGCCAACTTCAAAGGCGACTGCGGGCGATCGGCAATTTCTTCGTTTAAGTCCTGCCAAAACCAGAGACAAGCAGGAATCAAGGCTCTCCCCATCACCGACGACACAAAGCTCACAGGGAGCGCAGCCATCATCAGGTAAAGTGTAATGGCCAGCAAACTCGCCACCCGCCAATAAATCATCAACAAACGGACGATCGCCTCAGATGAAGTAAAAACAGCCCAAATCAGCACTACCAGCGGGATCGAAACTGTTAACAACACAGACAACCGATAATCCATCCAGACTAGCGGCCCAAACCAGGGCCCGGCGGCTGCCAATAAAAGACTCAACATATTTGGGAAAATATACTCACTTATTTCTGACAAATTTTACTTTGAGATTCCCCGGTCTCAAGACACGGGGATTATTAAGAAATTGCTTTCTTAATATCCCTATTGCTAGGGTTGCCCGGCGCAATTTTTTTGCCCAAAAAGGCGGTCTGCTATCTAGCGTATTGCAAGGAGCCCAGGAGGCCGTAACTTTCCTCCAGTCCGGGGGTAGGTTTTAAAGTCTTCTACTGACAAATACATCTTAAAACACTCGCGGCGCTTTTAGGGCGGTGATTTTTGACGCAAAGCCGCGCGAAATCCGCAAGCCAACAGAGCACAGTCTGAGGTTTTCGGCGTGTCTAGCCGTGCGAGTCGCGGCAGTTCCCGAGCCCGGCGCTGCGCGCCGCTGCTGCACAAAGCAGCCCTAACAGGACGGGGTTTTCCACCGAATTTTTTGATAAAAATTTCCCGCGCCAAAAGTTAGATTCCGGCGCGGGAAGGCAGAGAGCTAAATTGCTCGTTTATTCCTCGTAGATGCGGCACTCAGCAGCGTCAGGATTGTCGTCGCAATATTTTGCAAAGGAATTCTTAGGTTGGACTTGCTTTTGGTGGGAAGCTTCTGCTTGCAGTTCTTCAACTGCGTCCCACGCGGCCGCACATTCCCCAGAAGTTGCACCCTTAACGTCACAGACGGTACGAGCGCTTTCTAGTTCTTCTTCAATTTTTTCTTGGATGTTGCCCGGGGGTGTTGTTGTCATAAAAAAAACTTCGGTAAGTGGGAAACTCAGTGGCTTCAGCCCTGAGAGGAA
>JAUBOG010000936.1:0-1041 GCA_036700105.1 Microcoleus occultus BM001215583 | reverse complement strand
TCCGATGCAGAGTTAGTTACAGATATCGCCTTTTTATTCTTTTTAGCTGTGTTTTCTCCCGTTCTAGCCGTGTTAATAGCCAAGGGTGGTGGAACTGCTTTGTACAGTGCGATCGCCAATAGCACCAAACAGCTTACAGATATTGCCAGTAACGCGATCGGTGTTATTGCCGGAAAACTAATCTAGGTCAAGGAAATTCCGATAGCTTTTTCTTCACCGAACCGAGTTGTTACTCACTACTCAAACCCAGTTTCCCAATCCATTCCCTCCCTATCTCCCTATTCTCTATCCCCCATCTCGCCATCCCCTTCGATAATATGAAATTCCCACAATCACAACCCTTACTCCCTGAATCTAAAAACACCTTAGCCTTGTGCTTTGTCCTGCTAACAAGCTTTGTTTTCCTCCTGACAATTACTGTTTTAGTGAATACAGTCAGTTTGAGAGCCTTATCTCAAAGAAAAGTTACCTTTGTCCAGTTAAAAGACGGAACCGCAGCACGAATTGCAGAACAAGATGAACTGTACAGAGAGCCGAAAATTATCCAAAATTTTGTATCCAGTTGGGTAAATTTAACCTGGGCTTGGTCAGGCAAAATTCCCGGCACAAATGACCCCGACCCCGGCATTAAAGTTAAAGGCAGTGCCAAAGTTCCTACAACTGCTTGGATGGGTTCCTTGATGATGGAATCAGAGTTTGGTAAAGCTTCTCTTGTTGAACTTGCCAAACTCGTTCCCAACACCATCTATTCAGGAAAAACCCGCTCTGGAGTCTATATCTCTCACATAGGAGAACCCAGAGAAATAAAAAGAGGAGTTTGGGAAATAGATGTAATTGCTACTCGCGTCGTGCTAGAGCAAGGCATTGGAGAAAGCCGAGAACAGTTTAATCGAACCTTCACCGTCAAAGCCGTAGAAATTCCCAAATCCCCTCTCCAAGAAAACGCTAATGAATTAGAGAAGACTATTCACTCTTTGAGAGCAGCCGGATTAGAAATTTCCCGAATTGTCGAATTCAAACCATAGAAGAGGAAAGAGACAT
>JAUBOG010000156.1:0-12968 GCA_036700105.1 Microcoleus occultus BM001215583 | reverse complement strand
TCCCTACAATTAATCATGGTAGGGACACGGCACTGCCGTGTCCTCGCTTGTCATTGCTAAAAACCCGGTTTCTGGGGAGAAACCGGGTTTTTAAACTTAAAATTGGTTGTTTGCATTCTGGGAATCAGTTACTGATCGTAGCTGCCGCCGACGCCGATTTGAGTATTGTAGATTTTGGCATCAGTGATGGTCATATCTGCCATTGATGCGCCGGATACGTCAGCGGTGTTGATGATGGCGGCCGTCAGATTTGCCCGATCGAGGTCTGCGTCATTTAAACTCGCATTAGTCAGGAAAACGGAGGTTAAGTTAGCGCCCGTCAAGTTAGCGCCCGTCAAGTCAGCACCTTCGAGGTTGGCCTGAGAGAGATTTGCGCCTTGCAAATTCGCTTCTCTCAAATCTGCACCAATTAAATGAGCTCCCCTTAAATTTGCTCCCGACAAGTCGCACCGAAAACATTGCCCGGTTGACAGTAACTGTTCGACGTGAGCGGGATTTTGGGCGCGAACAGGGCCGGCCAACAGTAGGGGAGTAATTAAAAGAGTAGCGGCTAATAGATGGCGTTTCATAATCCCTGTTCCTCAGCAGACTCGGTGTTTAAGTTCTTCTGTTTATATCTACAATTTTACCATGCTTGTTTTCGCAAGTTGCGATCGAGTTCACAGACTAGCTGTGATATCGATTGCCCTCCACAACGCACGCATAGTCTTGAAAAGCTCGCAAAACTTTATGCCGCAAAACTTAACACTACCGTACTTAAGAGAGTGTCTTTTGGTAGTAACCTTTTATAGCTTAGCTGGGACAGCCAAGAGATGTGTATTTCGGAAGATGGATATAATTAGCAATGGATGGATGATATTTATAAGTTAATTTTATTGCTAAAAGTTCCAAACAAATACATAATTTTTAATAAAACTGTCACGGGACAGAAAATTTACACTTAAAATACAGATACAATTATAACTTTATAGGTAGAGGGAGAGCCGTCAACGGTCAGCTCCCCAGCCAACGATCGGGGTGCAGTTTTAACAACAACTTTTAATTAGGTCTCAGCAGCGCTGTAAAAATCCACCTAATGCTTGGAAAACAGCGCTTTTTTGGAATGTCGCAGAGTCAACGCGATCGCAAAAATGAATTAAATATGCTCAAAAATGATTCCTCCAAGTATCTGCCGACTTTAGATCGAGTAATTGACCGCTCCCCCTTGACAGTTGCGCCCGATACCCGACTATCCGAAGTAATTACCCTGATGGGCCAACAGCGCCCGAGTTGCTCTTTAAACGCAGCCATTCCACCAACCGATATCTACCAGCAACTAACAGAAACCGCCAAGCCCCTCACCTCAAGCGCCCTCAGAGACGCCAGAGGTATCTGCGTCTTTGTAGTGGAAAAATCCTGCCCGCAATCTGCTCAAAATTCTCAATTGCAGGGAATCTTCACCGAGAGGGATCTCGTCGATTTGATTGCTTCGGGTAAAAACTTAAAAAATGTCACGATCGCAGAGGTGATGCGCCAGCCTGCTGCAACCCTGACTCACAATCAAGATAGAGACATTTTCAGCACCCTAATTCTGCTTCGGCAACAAAGAATTCACCACCTGCCAATATTGGATAATGGCGGTCAACTTTTAGGAGTAATTACGCCGGAAAGCATTCGCCAAGCGATGCTGCTACCTGCAAATATCTTAAAAATGCGCCGCGTCAAAGAAGTAATGACCGCAGAAGTCATTCAAGCGCCTCGATCCGCGTCGGTTATGAGTTTAGCTGAGTTGATGGCGCAGCACCGCGTTAGCTGCGTGGTAATTACAGAATCCACAGATTTATCGATGAATTTGCCGTTTCCAATTCCCGCAGGTATAGTCACCGAACGGGATATTGTGGAATTTCAAGCTTTAGATCTAGATTTGTCGCAAACGATCGCCCAAACTGTGATGAGTACCCCCTTATTTAGTCTCAAGCCAGAAGACTCGCTGTGGGTAGCTCATCAGGAAATGCAGCAGCGTTTAGTCCGCAGGTTGCTAGTAACGGGGGAACGCGGAGAACTGCTGGGAATAGTTACTCAAAGCAGCTTGCTGCGCGTGCTTGACCCGATGGAAATGTCCGGGGCGATAGATGTTCTGCACGCCAGCATCCAAGAACAGACTAGCGAATTGCAAAAAGCGATCGCATCGCTGAGCTTGACTAACGCCCGACTGTCCAAGGAAATCGCTACCCGCTTGCAGGCCGAGGTGCGGCTGCAACTGCTGGAATCTGCCGTAGTCAACGCTAACGATGCGATCGTGATTATGGATGCCGGACACAGCGATATCTCCGATCCCGCCATCATCTACGTCAACGAAGCTTTTACCCAAATGACCGGTTATCGGCCCGCAGAAATTATCGGCCAAACACCGAGTTGTCTGCGCGGGCCCGACAGCGAGGGCGCTCAAGTTGCCAAAATCCGCCGCGCTTTTTCTCGCCGAGAACCGCTGCGCTTGGAACTGATCAACTACCGCAAAGACGGTTCAACTTATTGGGTGGAACTCAACAGCGTACCCGTTGCTGACGAGTTGGGGAACGTCACTCACTGGGTGTCGGTGCAGCGGGATATCAGCGATCGCAAGCGCATGGAACAAGCATTTTTTGATGAAAAAGAACTCGCTCAGGTAACACTACAATCGATCGGCGATGCAGTCATCACCACAGATGCTGAGGGCTGCATTTCTACCCTGAATCCAGTTGCTGAAAAACTCACGGGTTGGTCTACCTCCGAAGCTCGAGGTTTGCCCCTCGCCAGCGCCCTCAGAATAGTTGACGAAACGACCGGGATGCCGATCGAAAATATCGCCCAAATCGCTTTGTGCGAAGGTCGGATTGTTGACCAAGGGCACAACAGCTTGCTGATCGCCCGCAACAACCGCGAATTTGCGATCGACCACTGCGTCGCCCCCATCCACGCCAGCCACGGCGGAATTGTCGGGGCCGTCGTCGTGTTCCGAGATGTCACCAAAGTGCGAACTCAAGCGCGGCAACTCACCTGGCAGGCAACTCACGACCCCCTGACGCAATTAGTCAACCGCCGCGAATTTGAGTACCAGCTAGAACACGCCCTGCACAGCGCCCAAGGTTACGGGCAAGAACACGTGATGCTTTACCTGGATCTCGATCGGTTCAAAATAGTTAACGACACGAACGGTCACGTTGCAGGCGACGAACTGCTGCGTCAAGTCAGCCTGCTATTTAAAAGCAATATCCGCAAAACCGATATTTTGGCGCGTCTGGGCGGCGATGAGTTTGCGGTACTCCTGTACAATTGTCCCCCCGAACAGGGATTGCAAGTTGCAGAATTGCTGCTGCAAAGCATTCAGGAATTCCGGTTCGGGTGGCTGGACAAAACTTTTTCGATCGGCGTCAGTATCGGTTTGGTGGCAATTAATCCCAAAACAGCATCGACATCTGCGGTTTTGAGCGCGGCAGATATTGCCTGCTACGCTGCGAAAAATAAAGGCCGCAACCGGGTGCAGGTTTATCAAGCGGGCGATCGGGAATTAATCAAACAGCACGGTGAAACCCAGTGGGTGGTGCAGATCAATCAAGCTTTAGAAGAAAATCGCTTTCGCTTGTACTCTCAGCCGATCGTACCTTTGCTAGACTCCCCCACCGCCGGCACCCACTGCGAAATCCTGCTTCGCCTCCAGTTGGCAACCGGTCAGTTGGTGTCGCCGATGGCGTTTATTCCCGCAGCCGAACGCTACAACTTGATGCACGCGATCGACCGCTGGGTAATTCGCACTTTATTCAGCAATTTATCTAAAACTTTCACGGCCAATTTATTAGTCCAAAACCCCGGGGGAGACAGCGATAAAATAGTTAGCTTGCCTGCTTGCTCTCTCCTGTCTAATTCCAAATCTTCATTTGGCAAATACTCCAGTCTTTATGCAATCAACCTTTCGGGAGACAGCATCAACGAAGAAAAGTTTATCGAGTTTATTCAGGAACAGTTTTCCATCCATCAAATACCGCCCGAAATCATTTGTTTTGAAATTACCGAAACCGTGGCGATCGCTAATCTCAGCAAGGCTGCCAGCTTGATTTGGAAACTCAAGGAACTCGGCTGCCAGTTTGCCTTGGACGACTTCGGTAGCGGGATGTCTTCCTTTGCTTACCTGAAAAACTTGCCGGTTGACTATATCAAAATTGACGGTAATTTTATTAAGAATATTGCCGATAATCCTATTGATGTCGCAATGGTGGAAGCCATCACCAAAATTGCTCACGTTATGGGAATTAAAACTGTTGCCGAGTATGTGGAAAGCCAAACAGTTATCGATAAACTTCAGGAACTTGGGGTAGATTACGCGCAAGGTTATTATTTGGGAAAGCCTCAACCTTGTAACTTCGGATATCCTAGTTTAGAGGGGATTTTGGGGGAATTTCCGGTTAATTCTTTGGCTTTTGAGGCCAAGCTGGCTTCTTGAAGAAGGAACGGAGGACACGGCAATGCCGTTTCTTGCGCCCCGATTAATTGTAGGGACACGGCACTGCGGTGTCCTGATTTCGGATAATATTAATGCCGCTGCTACTCGCCAATGAGTCCTTATATCAATTCCGGCTGCGCCGGAATGACAAGCGAGGATACGGCAGTGCCGTTTCCCTACCGCGATCGATTGTAGGGAAACGGCACTGCCGCGTCCTAATTTCGAGTTATATTTATTCCGATGCAACAGGAAGTGATATAAAGTCCTGACTGCGAATAAATTTTAATGAAGGCTAGCAAACAATAAAATTAGAGTGTGTACGAACCTTACACCTTGCGCCTGACTAACTATCCGAATATTCATCGGATTGTGACGGGTTTTGAATCTCTTTTTCGCCCGCAGCAAATCCTTCTGTATCTTGCTTTAATTTTGAGACGATCGCGCCTCGGTTGCGCCAAGCTTCGGCATTTTCGGGCTTGATGGCGATCGCCCGATCGTAAGCTGCCATTGCTTCTTCGTAGCGCTTTAATTCTGACAAAGCTGTACCCAAGTGATGCCAAGCATCGTAGGAGTCGGGCTCGATCGCGATCGCTTTTTCATAAGCTGCGATCGCTTCTTCGTGGCGGTGGATTTTTGCCAAAGATTCGCCTTTGGCAAACCAAGCTTCGTAACACTCCGAATTCAAGGTAATTGCTGATTCGTAAGATGCAATTGCTGACAAGTGCTGCGACAGTTTGTCGAAAGCTGCGCCTCGGTTGTGCCAAACTTCAAAATCCTGCGGTTTAATCGCAATTGCTTTGTCGTAGCAGGCGATCGCATCTTCATAACGCTGCATTTTTCCGAATACGGCGCCTTTATTGTACCAAACTTCGTATTTGTCGGCGCGGATGCCCAAAGCTCGATCGTAAGAATCAATCGCATCGCTGTAGCGCAGCAATTTCCACAGCATATTGCCTCGATTGTACCAAGTTTCGTATCTTTTGGGATTGAGAGCAACCGCGCGATCGTAAGAATCGACAGCTTGTGCATACTGCTGTACTTTACCCAGCATCGCACCTCGGTTGTGCCAAATTTCGCTGTCGGTGGCTTTGATAGCCAGGGCGCGATCGTAACTGGCGATCGCTTCTTCGTAATGCTGCAATTTACCCAACAAAGCCGCTATGCTGTGCCAACAAGCGTATTTTTTGGACTCGCTCAAACTTGCTCGCTCGTAACTGGCGATCGCCTCTTCGTACTTGTGCAATTTTGCCAGCAAATTCGCTTTATTATACCACGCTTCGCAGTGATCCGATTTAATCGATATTGCTTGGTCGTAACAGGCGAGTGCTTCTTCCTGGCGCTGCATTTTTATTAACACATTTCCGCGCCAATACCAAGCCTCATCCAAATTATTATTCATTAAAATAGCTTTTTCAAAACAGACTACAGCCTCATCGTAATTGCCTTGAAAATAAAGCCCTTCGCCTTGCTTGATATAATCGTCAGCAATCAAATTTCCCCCGTCGCCCACCGGGGCCGCTTGCGAAGTTTGGGAATCGTTCAAATTTGGTTGAGGTGCTTCTTTGACAGCTTCTTTGGCAACAACTGCCGGAACTTGGGAGATTTCTTGAACAATTTGCGACTTTTTCTCGTAAACTTCTGTCAGCAAAACTTGCAGGTGCATCAGAAATTGAGACTTGAGAGTTTCAATTTGCTCGACGGAAGATTTGGAAATTTCAGTTTCTCTAGTTAAAAACTCAATCGATTGTTTGGCTGCACTCATTTGTGCTTCTAATTCATCTCTCAACTTTTGAGTCAGTTGGCTAGAATTGATCAGCTCTGATTCTAACACGCCAATGCCCTGCAATCTTTTATTGGCATCAGCAACTAACTGTTTGACTACCAGCCGCCGCATCAGCCAAAAAAAGGCAAGGGTCACTGGTGGAAATACAGTACCGAGAATCAGCAAAATATTCAGCAGAATAATCGTATTATTAAAACTGTATCCCGATTCAGCACTACCAGTAATCGGGGAGAGAACATCGAAAGCTTCCCGAACTTGGGGGTTGCTTTCGACCCCGGTTTCAATTAATTTAGCCAGCCAAGTTTCTTGTAAAGATTTTGTGAGTTCATCGCCGGATGCAGCAGCAGTATTCGCCTTGCTTTTTTCAGCAGCAGATAACTGCGGCCCGGCGGTTGCTACCAGCAAACCCGCCGGCGATTTTACGGCAATTCGCGGGGAAAATTGTTCGTGGGCGATCGTCTCAGGCGCGCTCATTGACTGGGCCGGACGGGATGCGGTAGTATCGATCGCATCAACAAAGTTGCTGGCAAGCGGTGTCTCACCAGAGACCGGATGTGCAGCAGGAACGGCGTTGGTATGGGTAGTTAAATTCTGGGATGCGAGGGCGGCCAGAGTCAAGAGAGCTACATTTGAGACCCGCATAAACGTCAACTCACCTAGGAGAAATTAGTGCTTGTTTGTCAGCGATCGGGCGATCGACCTCATTCTCTCAGCAGCGACAATAGCTTTGATGAGGAATTCAGGGTTACTATCTCCAAAATACGCGCTGCGTCTGACTTGTCAGGAAAACTGGCAATAATTCTCGCCGCATAACTTGTGTCAAACAACACTTTCTCGCGCCTAATCCGCCTCCAATCATCCTCGGAATCATCGGGGTGGCTTCACCAATCTGCACAATTTGCCTCATATCCGGCTAAACCACCCCAAATGACCCGATTTGTACCTCTAAACCGCAGCTAAAACTGCTGACTGTTGCTGTTGTACCGTCGCTGCATCTAAATCGGCACCGTAAATTTCGCAGCTATTATTCGGACTTTCAATCAGTTTAATCTTGTGCAACTCGGCGCCTAATTCCCGTATGGGCGATCGCAACAATTGACCGATCCGCACCGCAATATTTTCCGCAGTCGGCACAACTTTCTCAAAATAAGTAATATCCTTATTTAAAAAAGTGTGATCGAAGGGTTCGACAACATAATCGTCGATCGCTTTTTGCAAAGCTCCCAAATCAGCAATCATCCCAGTCCGCGCATCAATTTCCCCTTTCACAGTCACCTCTAAATAATAGTTGTGACCGTGACCGTTAGGACGAGCGCATTTACCGTAAATTTCCGAGTTTTCTTCAAAGCTCAAGTCGGGACGAGCTAACCGGTGGGCGGCGCTAAAATGAGTGGACAGAGTTAGATAAGCTTCCATTCCGTTTCCTAAATATTCAGCCCAAAGTTCGGGGTGTTCAAACAATTGAATTTTGCTCACAGGCAAATGAGGAGCTAGCCGCAGCCAAATTTGCCGTGCTATGTTTTCGGTAGTTGGCAGAGTCTGCCCAAATTCCGGCCACGCTTCGTTAAGGTAGGAAAAATCGAGGTAGTTGGTAACTTCCCGCTTGATGACGTGCTTGACATCAGACAGGTTGAGAACCATGCCGTACTCGTCAAGTTCTCCTATCATGGAAACGTAAAGAACGTAATTGTGTCCGTGTCCGGGCGCGCGCGCAGTTGGGCCAAACCGTTCAAAGTTCTCGGCTTCGCTCAACTCCGGCAGCCAGTACCGGTGACTCGCCGAAAACTGTGCCCGACGATTGATGATGCACTGCATAAAAGTCAAGTAGGGTAAGCTTGTTAAGTTCTGTGAAGGACTTACTTTCTTAAGGATAAACTAATTTTTGCTGAAATTTTCCGAGAATTTGAGGGTGCTCTAGATGAATTTATACCAATTTTCCAAATATTGGCAACACATTGCCGATCGAACTTCAGGCCCGGATTTGCCCCACAACACAGATATCCGGCAGAAAATACCGCTACTTTCACAGTTTCTCGCTATCGATTTCTAATCCATCAGTTACCGCTTTTTAAGAAAGTGCGATGGCTGGGAGCCCCGCAAGCTACGACCTCTTTTGCAACACTGGACACTCTACGATTCGATTTTTTAGTCTAAACTGCATTTGGGCAGAAACAAAAAACCAGAAGAAAGAAGCAAGAATCTATAAAATCAATGGTTTGGGCTATGAACAACGTCCTCGCTGTCCGGCGCGGTTGCAATAGTTAGCATTTTGCAGTTGGGCTGCGACCAAACTAATCACGCATTACCAATCACCAATTACGCAATATTAATGAATTGGATTACTGAACGAGCCGATCGCTTTTTTGAAAATTTATCTGGTGTGATGACAACCCCGCTATTTTATATCGGGGACACTCATCTGTCCATCAGCGCGATCGTCAAACTGCTCATCTTAGCTATATTTGCCCTCATTATAGCTCGTCTCATCAGCGAAGGAATCAAACGCACCCTGCTAGTTCGGATGGGATTGGATCGCGGCAGTCGAGAAGCTATTTCCACCATCATTAGCTATATTTTAGCAACTCTTGGCTGTATCTTCGTCATGCAAGGTGCCGGCATCAACCTCACTTCTCTCACCGTCTTAGCAGGCGTCGTCGGCATTGGTTTCGGCTTCGGATTGCAAAATCTCGCCAGCAACTTTATCAGCGGTCTCACCCTACTATTCGAGCACCAAATTAGAGTCGGAGATTTTATAGAAATCGACAACTTATTAGGAACAGTAGAAACAATTTCGATCCGCTCCACAATTATCAAAACAATTGACGGTCTCTTTGTAATCATACCAAATATTAAATTTGTCGAAACCAACATTATTAACTGGAGTTACAGAGATCCCAGATGCCGCCTCCGCATCCCCATCGGTGTTGCTTACGGTTCCGATCCAGTAATAGTTACCGAAGCGCTGTTAATTGCGGCGCGGATGGAATCCAGTGTCTTGTCCCATCCTTCTCCTAAAGTATGGTTTCGCGGTTTTGGAGATAACGCCTTAAATTTTGAACTTTTAGTTTGGATCGACCAACCCCAAGAAAGCGATGCCATTAAAAGTGCGGTCAATTTTTTAATAGATTACGAATTGCGCAACCGAAATATCGAAATTCCCTTTCCCCAGCGGGATTTGTGGCTGCGAAACCCCCAAGAGTTAACTAAACTTTTTAACCCTCGCAAAGACGAGAATTCCAACGGCCAAGTTTTTCCGCAGAATGCCAAACATTCAGCCGAACTCAAATCTAATTCCACCGTTTCCGAGCATAAAAAGCCCGGGGCTAAATCCCCGAATAATTGGACGCTGCGAGATTTGTTGCGGCGAGTAACTTATTTTGAACAGTGTACGGATTTAGAACTGCGACAGTTAATTGAATACGGCTACCGACAACTGTTTCCAGCGGGACAGATTGTATGTAAAGAAAATGACCCTGGCGATTCTTTTTATATTATTCTTTCTGGTGCTGTAGAAGTTCTTTCTCAAAAAGCGGATCAGTATATTGCGACGCTTCACGAGGGCGAGTTTTTTGGGGAAATATCTTTGCTGTTGGGAACTCCGAGAACGGCGACTGTCAAAACTAGAGAAGATGCAATTCTGTTTGTGGTGGAACGCCACGACTTGCAAAAACTTTTAATAGAACAGCCGAATTTAGCAGATCAGATTGCTCAAAAATTGTCGGAACGCCAGCAAGCTTTGAGAGATTTGGGATTGTTAGATGGCGACTCTCTAGAACAAACTCCTTTTATAAAAATTCGCAAGCGAATTCAAGTTCTTTTTGGAATTTGAGATTAAATTTAGGGAATTAGTCATTAGTCATTGGTCATTGGTGATTGGTCATTGGGCAATTTTCCCACTCTCCCACTCTCCCACTCTCCCACTCTCCCACTCTCCCCCTCTCCCACTCTCCCCCTCTCCTCTATCTTGCTTTTAATTCCTCCTGTGCTTCCCGCCGCAATCTAGCAGCAATTCTAAACAGTTCTTGACCTGTGTGCAAATGGCGATCGTCGTAGTTTAGCGTAAATAAATGCAATTCTTCTATACCGTCGCCCACTTGATTGATGCTGTAATAGAGATGGGCTGCAACTCCGGCTACATTAGGCGGATTTGGTACCGTTCTCAGAAAGTTATGAGCTTTTTTGAGAAAGTCGCGGCTGGTTTCAATATAAGTTTGAAACTTTTCTATCAGTTCGTCATCAAAGGGATCTGCTGACAATTCGTCTATTTCCTTTTTAAGCGGCTTCAAGATGCTGTTGAGCATTTTGTTGACTGGTTTGTATACTTTAGTCAGCCACTGTTCCATTTGTTCGTCGGCTTCCCGTCCTGTTTGTTTTTGCTGGCGGGTGACGTTTGGCGCGACTGGTGATTGCTGTTCGCTGGGCTGAGAAAATTGGCGATCGTAAGATTGTCTGTGCTCGGCGTCTCCTAATATTTCATAGGCTGCATTGAGGCGGACAATCTCTTCGTGACCCGCTGTGTCGCTGCGGCTGTCTGGATGAAATAATTTGACTAAACGGCGGTATGCTTGTTTAATCTCGGCTTGGGTTGCTGTTTGGCTAATTTTTAGGGTTTTGTAGTGATTGGTAACGGAAGACACGCTGTTATTTCCTTGAAATCTGGATAATTTGCAAAAAAATGCTTGACAAAAATATCATTATTTGCTACTAATTTAGGTATTTATTTGATATAAATGTCAAAAAAATGTAGGTAAAAACCTCATTTTTAAAATTAGCATAAATCTATTTTAGAAAAACTTGGATTTTGGGCAAGTTGGTAAAGAGGAGTTGAGTCGATCGCCGCTAAAGGCCCGATCGCAAACAACCGATCGCGCCGGCAATTCGGACTTGATACATCTTAAAAGTAGAGCAGGGCGTATTTTCTAACGCCCTGCTCTCAATTCCTGCGATTCTAATCCACAGTCCGTCCTAGTTGAGGGCCATCGCCAGATTCAGTTCCGGATCTTGGAACAAAGGAGTGCTCAGATAGCGTTCACCGAAGCTAGGCTGAATCATCACAATCAATTTGCCGGCATTTTCCGGACGCTTGCCGACTTGAATCGCCGCATACAGTGCCGCACCGCTGGAAATACCCGACAAAAGTCCTTCTTCTCGGGCCAAGCGCCGTCCGTAAACGATCGCCTCGTCATCAGTAACAACTATCACTTCGTCGATCGCATTCACATTCAGCACCGGCGGCACAAAACCAGCACCGATACCTTGAATTTTGTGAGGCCCGGGCTTGCCGCCCGACAGTACGTGACTGTTTGCCGGCTCAACGGCGATCGCCTTAAATGTCGGTTTCCGCGACTTGATCACCTCTGCAACACCCGTAATCGTCCCGCCTGTCCCGACTCCAGAAATCAAGAAATCAATCTCGCCGTCTGTATCTGCCCAAATTTCCTCAGCCGTCGTCAAACGGTGAACCTCCGGGTTCGCTGGATTCCGAAACTGCTGCAACATATAGGCATTCGGCGTTTTGTCCACAATCTCTTGAGCGCGGCGGATGCAGCCGGTCATGCCCTCAATTCCGGGTGTCAGTTCTAGTTGGGCTCCGTAAGCGCGCAGCATCGATCGGCGTTCCGTGCTCATCGTATCCGGCATGGTCAAAATCAACTGGTAGCCCTTAGCCGCCGCCACCATTGCCAAAGCAATTCCGGTATTGCCAGAAGTCGGTTCTACCAAAACCGTTTTTCCCGGAGCAATCAGCCCTTCGGCCTCGGCTTGATTGACCATATTCACACCGATCCGGTCTTTTACCGATGCTGCCGGGTTCATGCCTTCGAGTTTTACCACAATCCGAGCCAAGCAGCCTTCGGCTTGGGGAATGCGGTTGAGTTGCACCAAGGGCGTCCGCCCTACCAATTCTGTAATGTCGCCAGCAATACGCATAATCTTTGTCGGTTGGTTGTTGAAGGTAAATGTTAATTCCTAGTCGGCAATATTAACTAGATGTAATACATGATATCGAGCTGCCGCCTGCCATTGCGCTTTTCGCACAGATCCTGCAGCGTATATTTTTGCAAAACGGAGTTGGCGACCGATCGAGCTTCTTGCCAAACTTCCCAAATCACCGAACTTTCTACAGTTTGAGCTGGAGAGTCTTTTTCGGAGCGATCGAACTCAGAGCCTTCGAGGCAGTTGAGAACTTCTAGAATTGTAATTTTCCAGGGTTCTCTCGCCAAGATGTAACCTCCCTTAGCTCCTCGCTGGCTGCGTATCAGCCCGCTGCGCCTCATTGTAGCCAGCAACTGTTCCAAATATCGATCGGGAATATTTTGCTGAGCCGCTATCTGGCGAATTTGCAGAGGCTCGCCTTCATCGTAGCAATCGGCAAGCTCCAGCAAAGCCAAGATTGCGTATTCGCTTTTACAAGAGAGTTCTACCATAATTGCACTTTTAAATACCAGAATGCTCAACTCCGAAGTCAGATTTGAGAATCATGCTCAATTTTGAGCTCAAAATTCTCACTCCTCACCTTTGATTATACCCCGGTTCTCCACTGGAGTTTGTTGACTTTCATAAATTCCTACGGCATTACTGCAAGAAGCCGGGTTTCCGATCCTAAATCCGGGTTACTCACCCCCAATTCGCTTGCGATATTGCTAAGGAATGAGAATTAAATAACTTACAATTTTTATTGTTCTTGTGGGATGGGCTCTTATAGCCCGTCAAGAAAGGACGGGCTATAAG
>JAUBOG010000935.1:0-1051 GCA_036700105.1 Microcoleus occultus BM001215583 | reverse complement strand
GGCTAGGGGGGATCTCGCAAGAGGATAAAAGCGAGAGATACAAAGGTTTCAGACTTAAGTTGACACATATCGGCTCTCGGAGTGTCCCTACTGCTGTTAATAAACCGGGGATACGCTGTATGTACGCGCCATAAGCACGGCCGTGCTTATGGCGCACCCTACTAACTAAATAGACAGCCCCAATTTTAAACCGAAAGCCGCGTGCAGCACCATAAGTGCTAAAGCCGTCGTGCCCAAATAAGCGTGAGCCGCGCGCAATGCTAGCTTATTGCCCCCAAAACCCGTCAGCGAAATCAAGCTACCGACAGCCAGCAAAACCAGCACTGTCGAACCCGTCCAAAAATGCGGGCTTTCCATCACAGGCTGGTGCTGCATCACCAGCGACAGCAAGCCGCCTGTATAGCCCAAAGCTAGAAACAGAAACATCCACGGTGCTAGCTTGCGGTGATCCGATCGACTTTTGAGCGCGACATCTTTATCGGCAGCCAAACGTCCTTGCCATCCCGTGTACCCCACAAAACTGCCCATTGCCACAACCACGATCCCCATCATTACGGGATGTCCCCAATGGGTAATCGGTTCGGGAATTCCCAGACTGCGAAATTGGCTGGCGATGGGTTCTAGAAGTTCGCTTAAATTTACCATTTGATTCTGACTGCCAAGTTGGCGATAAATATTTTTGGACTAATTATTAAAATATTATAAAATGCTGAGTGCAGCAAGTGCGTAAGCGTTGCCCTCGAAGAGGAGCGCGCACTTCAAAAAGCCATTTTACCTATAGCAACCGCCCAGACAGTTAGGACATTTTTGATGGCTGAAACTCTTACTGAGGCTGCATTTCCCTTCTTCCTCGTTCCTTCTTCCTTCTATCCGTTACAGCCGAACTTCCTTCTATCCGTTACATCCGTTACATCCGCTACACAATCCGCTGCCGAACTTCCTTCTATCCGTTACATCCGCTACACAATCCGCTGCCCAACATCCGTTACATCCGTTACATCCGTTACATCCGTTACACAATCCGCTGCCGAACATCCGTTACATCCGTTAC
>JAUBOG010000155.1:11835-12983 GCA_036700105.1 Microcoleus occultus BM001215583 | reverse complement strand
AAGAAGGAAGAAGGAATATTGAACCGCGAAGACGCGAAGGACACGAAGGAAGAAGAAAGAAGGAAGAAGGAAGAAGGAAGAAGGAAGAAGGATAGATGACTAATGACTAATGACTACTGACTACTGACTGTGATACAATCTTAAAATTATTGAGGAGTATCCAACATGACCGCAGAACAAGACCCCGTAAAATTGATGAAACAGCAAGTCGGCTTTGCTGCTGCCGATCGCGTAAAATCAGGTATGATTGTCGGACTCGGCACCGGGTCAACTACAGCTTATACTATTCAAGCGTTGGGCGATCGCATAAAATCCGGCGAACTCAAAGATATCAAGGGAGTCCCGACATCATTTCAATCAGAAGTGTTAGCCAAACAGTACGGAGTCCCGCTGACAACACTCGATGAAATTGACAGAATAGATATTGCGATTGACGGCGCTGATGAAGTCGATTCGCAGCTAAACTTAATCAAAGGCGGCGGCGCGGCCCACACTCGCGAAAAAGTTGTCGATTACCTCGCAGCTCAATTTATTGTAGTAGTTGACAGTTCCAAAATCGTAGATAAATTGGGTTCGACTTTTCGAGTACCCATCGAAGTGATACCGATGGCAATTACACCAGTTACGCGCGCCATCGAAAAATTGGGCGGCAAACCCGAACTCCGCATGGGAGTTAAAAAAGCCGGCCCGGTAATTACCGACCAAGGTAACATGGTACTCGATGTCCAATTCGACAATCTAGACAACCCTGGGGAATTAGAAAAAACTTTGAATAATATTCCCGGCGTGTTAGAAAATGGCTTGTTTGTCAACTGTACAGATTTAGTTTTAGTCGGTGAAATTAAGGACGGAAAACCCGCAGTCCGCGAGATTTCTAAATAGTCAAAACTTACTCACAGGTTGTTAAAAAATCTTTGTGGAACAGGCA
Organism: Microcoleus occultus BM001215583; assembly: GCA_036700105.1. Taxonomy (GTDB): domain Bacteria; phylum Cyanobacteriota; class Cyanobacteriia; order Cyanobacteriales; family Microcoleaceae; genus Microcoleus. The sequence goes on along the minus strand of JAUBOG010000155.1, from coordinate 12,055 downwards.
TCTTGCCTGTTCATAAAAATGGTGCAATATGTGAGTGACAGGCAGCAAAAATACCAAAAACAAGGTTTCTTACCCTATAGCAACCGCCAAGACTATTAGGAAATTCTTAATCAGTGAAACCATTGCTATGGTTACATCTTCTTTCTTCCTTCTTCCTTCTCCCTTCTTCCTTCTTCCATCCGTTACATCCGTTACATCCGTTACCGAATCCGTTGCCGAA
>JAUBOG010000155.1:0-11735 GCA_036700105.1 Microcoleus occultus BM001215583 | reverse complement strand
ATCCGTTACCGAATCCGTTGCCGAACTTCCTTCTTCCATCCGTTACATCCGTTACCGAATCCGTTGCCGAACTTCCTTCTACTTATGATGCAATATCGCAGATTCGGTCGCACAGAATTATCCATGCCTCTCTTTTCCTGTGGCGGGATGAGATACCAGTACAAATGGCAAGACGTGCCCGCAAATGAAATTCCACCTGACAACCAGAAAAATCTAGAAGCGACGATTCGCTACTCGGTTGAATGCGGCATCAATCACATCGAAACTGCTCGCGGTTACGGGACTTCTGAGATGCAGTTGGGGTTGATATTACCGAAGTTTCCCCGCGAACAGTTGATAATTCAAACTAAAATTACTCCTAAACCTAACCCGCAGGAGTTTCGCGAGGAATTTGATAAATCCTTGGCTTATTTACAGCTAGAATACGTCGATTTGCTGTCAATACATGGGATTAATACCTGGGAATTGCTAGAGGAGTGCATGAGTCCTGGTGGCTGCATGGATGTTGCCAAAAAATTGCAAGCATCAGGCAAAGTTCGGTTTATCGGTTTTTCTACTCACGGCCCGACGGATGTCATTGTCAAAACAATTGAAACCAATCAATTCGATTATCTTAACTTGCACTGGTACTACATCAATCAAAGTAATTGGGCGGCAATTGAAGCTGCTAAACGCCACGACATGGGCGTGTTTATTATCAGTCCTTCCGACAAAGGCGGTCAGCTTTACAATCCGCCGCAAAAATTGGTAGATTTGTGCTATCCGCTGAGTCCGATCGCGTTTAACGATTTATTTTGTTTGTCGCATCCGCAAGTACATACTTTGAGTTTGGGTGCCGCCAAACCTGAAGATTTTAACGAGCATCTGAAAGCTGTAGAATTGTTAGATAGAGCCGGTGAACTTTTGCCGCCGATATTAGCAAGGCTGGAAAATGCGGCAATTGATAAATTAGGAGAAGATTGGTTTAAAACTTGGCACGTCGGTTTACCAACAATCGAAAATACTCCCGGAGGTATTAACATTCCAGTGATTTTGTGGCTGTGGAATTTGGCGCAGGCTTACGATACGATCGACTACTGCAAGATGCGCTACAATCTTTTGGGCAATGCGGGTCACTGGTTTCCAGGCAAAAAAGCCGATAGCCTCGATGAATTAGACTTGCGCCGCTGTCTCGCCCACAGCCCCCACGCTGCGAAAATTCCCGGTATTCTGCAAGCAGCCGATCGGCTTTTTGGAGGTGAAGCCGTTCAACGCCTCTCCCAAGAATAAGCTAAAAAAAACCCGGTTTCTCTGTCGAAACCGGGTTAGTTAACCGGAACACGTGAGATATACTCACAAGCATCTAATTAGCCTAGACTTGAGAAACTCTCGCAACCATCCCCCATCCGTCTCATCCATTCGGGCGATAGAAGTTTTTTTTAACTCGCTCTCATTTTGTTTTAAGCTCAGATAATAAAACAGTTAATAATTTACTTAGGTATCTTTTATGACTCTCAAACGCCGAGATTTCTTGTATTTGGTGACTGCTAGCGTCGGAGCTATTACCGCCGGTGCTTGCCAAGCGTCAGGAAATAATGTAGCGCAAACAACTCCGAGCGCAGAAAGCCCAAAAGTAGCTCAAACCCCCGGCCCTTTTACACTGCCGCCTCTGCCTTACGAATACAATGCTTTAGAACCGCACATCGATGCGCGGACAATGCAATTTCACCACGACAAACACCACGCGGCTTACGTTAAAAACCTCAACGATGCGATCGGCAAATACCCCGATCTTAAAAATATCACTGCGGAAAATATGCTGCGAGATTTGAGCAAAGTGCCGGAAGATATTCGCACAACCGTGCGCAACAACGGCGGCGGACACCTAAATCACAGTATGTTTTGGGAAATAATGAGTCCCAAAGGCGGCGGCGAACCCACAGGTGCTTTAGCCGCAGCAATCAAGCAAACTTTCGGCAGTATTGACGATTTTAAAGCAAAATTTAATGATGCCGGTACTAAGCGTTTTGGCAGCGGTTGGGTTTGGCTAGTCCGCAATAAAGCTGGCAAACTTGAGATTGCAACTACTGCCAATCAAGATACTCCTTTCATGGAGGGCAACTATCCGATTATGGGCAATGATGTTTGGGAACACGCTTATTATCTCAAGTATCAAAATTTGCGCGCTGATTATCTAAAAGCTTGGTGGAATGTTGTTAATTGGACGGAAATTAACAAGCGCTACTCCAAGGCGATCGGGTAGTTTTTAATTAGATGAAATACAGGACAGGACTGATGAAATACAGGACACGGCAGTGCCGTGTCCCTACTAGCTAAAGAATGGGACGCTCAAACTGCCGTACAACTTTCCGCAGGTAAACGCAGTGCCGCGCGCCCTGACTCGCCGGCGTTGTGAATGCTTCCACTGACTCAATTGTGCCGCCCAAACGCTCGATCGTACTTTGCAATTCCGTCTCCTCCTCCACCGTCCAATTCCCCCGGTAAAGTATCGCCAAACCGCCATCTTTCAGCAGCGGTAGCGCGCATTTAGCGCACAGAGAAGCCGCTCCAACTGCTCTCAAAAGCGCTAGATCGTAAGCTTGTTTGTGCTGCGGTTGTCGGGCAATTTCATCGGATCTGCCCACCAAAGCCGCAGCATTTTCTATGCCTAAAGACGGCAAAACAGTTTCCAGAAAAGCGATCTTCTTGCGCGTAGAATCGAGCAACGTAACTGATAAATGCGGCAGGGCGATCGCGATCGGCAACCCCGGAAAACCTCCACCAGTCCCAATGTCGATCGCTTTGTGCACCGGCGGCGCGGGAAAATCGCTATTTTTATCTGAATTGCCATTAGCTGGCAGCAGTCTAGCAATTCCCCGCAGAGAATCCCACAAATGTTTTTCCCAAAACTCGATCGGCTCGGTAATTCGAGTTAAATTCAAGGAGCGATTACCTTCGACAATTAACTCGTAAAGCCGCTGAAATTGTTGCTGCTGCAACTCATTCGGCTGCCAATTCAGCGTTTTTTGCCACAACTCGTTCATCTGGGGCAAGACAGGCATTGTAATCTGATTCATCTTCTATTTCCACTGTTTCTTGACATACTCTAAACTAATCACTAATGACTGATGACTGATGACTGATGACTGATGGTAAGGTGCGTCGCTCATCGATTGTCTATTTTTTTGAGGTATTTAAGGTAGCGACGCACCCTACGCCTAATCACTGATGACTAATCACTAATGACTGATGACTAAGAACTAACACAACTCGTTTCCTTAGCCTCTAACTTAGCCCGATCGACCTCCTGCAAATTCCCGCGCTCTAAAGTCCAAAATTTATCTGCCACGCCCAACAAATCGCTAGCATCGTGAGTTACAATCAACAAAGTCCAGTGACTTTTCAACTTGCTCAACAAGCTTACCAACTGCCGGCGCATCGACCAATCCAAACCCGCCGTCGGTTCGTCCAGCAGCAGCAAATGCGGCTGGCGAATTAACTGTACCGCCAGCGCTACCCGGCGCTGTTGTCCGCCGCTCAAAGCGTGGGGAGAAGCGCGCATCGGCAAATGTCCGAGTCCTACTTCTGCCATTGCTGAGTTAATTTGTTCTTGTCCCAATTCAGGATGTCCCAGTCGCAATTCTTCTAAAATTGTGCCTCCGCAAAAATGCCTTTCTGGAAACTGGAACACTAAACCTCCTAACTGTTGCAAGTGTTCGGGTGTTAATTCCTGTTCGCGCCAGCGGATGTCGCCGCTAGTTTTTTCTGCTAAACCTGCTAATATTTCTAATAGCGTACTTTTTCCTGAACCGCTGCGGCCCACAATTAGCCCCATTTGCTGCGACGGCAGTTCTAAATTAATGTTTTTGAGAATAGGATTCGGGCAGGCTGTAGGATGATATACTAAGTTTTTTAGATAAAGCATTAATGGCAGTTGTTAGTTTTGAAAAAGTCATCAGTCATCAGTCATCAGTCATCAGTCATCAGTCATTAGTCATTAGTCCTTCGTTGTGCTATTAATAGTTAAGGCTTTTTTGGCTGCTGCCGATCGCCCACAATTATTTTACATAAATCTTTACAAAAACTCGCCTTTTTTTTCCAGCTTTGACGTTTGACTTTTAGATTGTTTCATGGTATATTTTAATGATGGAAATCCGTGGGTTTGTAGATAGTAAGTCACACTGCCATTATTAAAATATACCGCAACAGCAGCAAAAAATCAAGCAAATTTTACTCTTTTTTTGGTCGCGGCCTCCGTGTGTGAGATTTTAACTCTCCTGCTTCTAGTTTACAGTATATTCCATTCAGAGAATTGACGATGAGGAAAACCCCTTTAGCATCGCAGGGCAAGCAAATGTTAAGTTCTAAACAAACAGTGCGGGCGATCGCCAGTGCAGGGGCGATCGTCCTGGGCATCTGCATCAACTCCGCAGTAGCGGGCGATCCCTTTCGCAGCAGCAACCCGCAGGCGATCGGGCCCAACACCGAAACCGCTTTCAAAACAATGTTTCAGCAAGGAAACTACAAAGCAGCAAAAACTCAAGTTCAACAAGCACTATCAGCAGAACCAAACGAGCCGCTAGCCTATGCGATGGCAGCCTCATTATCCTACATCGAGCAAGACTTAAACTCGATGAATTCCTACGCCCAAACAACCCGCGAAGTCGGCGAAAAATTGACTAAAACCAATCCATTGCGCGGCAACATTTACACAGCAGCAGGCCATTTTCTCCAAGGTGCGAACATTATAGCCAAAGAAGGAACAGCCAAAGGCGCGCCCCAAGCTTTGAGTAAACTGCGAGTAGTATTTCAATACTTAGAGGCCGCCGAAAAAATAGCGCCAAACGACCCAGAACTCAACCTGATCAAAGGCTACATGGACTTAATGCTAGCTAAAAATCTGCCCTTTTCCAACCCCGGCGAAGCCATAAAACGACTGGAAGAAAAAGCCTTTCCCCGCTACTTAGCTTATCGCGGCATGGCCGTAGGCTATCGAGACTTGAAAAAGTACGATCGCGCCCTAGAATTTGCCAATAAATCCCTAGCAGAAACGCCCAACAATCCAGAAATTCTCTATCTAAAAGCACAAATCCTGTTTTCCCAATCCCAGGGAAAAGACAGCAACAAAACCTTACTGGAAGAAGCCCGAAAAAACTTCGACGCAGCCCTAGCAAAACCCGACCAACTGCCGCGCAGTTTAGTAGCCGAAATCTTCTTTCAGCAGTGCAGAACCCGCAACCGCCTCGACAGCAAATCTCGCAACTGCGACCCGATGCGCGATAAAATTAGAGATGCAGATGGAGTCTGGGGGCCGGCGACCTTACCACCACTGTAACAGAAGGAAGAAGATCGATGTGAAGAAGGAAGAAGATCGATGTGAAGAAGGAAGAAAATTGATGTTGAAATGCAGTTAATGCCGTGTTTTCAGCGATTGAGAATGTCCTAACCGTCGGGCGCGGTTGTCAAATAACAACAAAAAATGATGAAAGTAGAGTTTCGCGAATTTAACCCCTTTGACCTCTGGATTTGGCTGAAGTTCAGCAACGTGCCTTCAAACGGTGAAAAACAGTATGTTGAAGAAGTGTTTGACTCTTGGTTTTTCTTGGGAAAACTGGGAGGATTTAATGCGGAAAATTTGCAAGTTCAAGATGAAGGCTTAGACATCAGCGACATGAATTACGATGTTAATCTAGCCGACCAAAGTATGATGGCTTTGATGCACAATATGGGAGAAATGGAGTACGAGGGAGTTTGGGCCCGCTGCTGGTTTGATTTGGGCACTAGCGACGCGATCGGCCTCGATGTTTTGATTAATGTTTTCCAGCAACTCAGCAAAGAATTTGTGACGGTGGAAGAACTAATTATCGGCGGTGAAAATATAGACTGGCCCGTTGATAATAGGAGGAAGAGAGAGGGTTTTGAGCCGGACAATTAATCGCTGACACGACACGGATAATGACTAGGCATCTCTCATAATTTTTGTGGAACAGGCATCCTGCCTGTTCAAGACTGGATTTTTAGGAAACGTCTAACGATTGATGACTGATGACTGAATGGCTGTATTATGCAAGGTAAAATTCGGGTAATTGTTTTAGGATTGATTCGAGCGGGCGATCGCATCTTCGTTTCCGAAAGCTGCGATCCGGTAAAACAAGACACATTTTACCGCGCTCTGGGCGGCGGCGTAGAATTCGGAGAAAGCAGCATCGAGGCTTTGCAAAGAGAGTTTCAAGAAGAAATTCAAGCCGAGTTGACAAACATCAAATATCTCGCTTGTTTGGAAAACTTATTTGTTTATAATGGCCAAGCCGGACACGAATTAATACAACTCTATCAGTGCGATTTTGTCGATCGCAAATTTTATGAATTGGAGAGTCTGGATTTTGCAGACGGAGATGGTGAACATACTGCATTTTGGATGCCGGTCGAGTGCTTTCGATCGGGCGAATTGCGCCTAGTTCCCGACAAATTTATCGACTACTGCAAACGATGACGCAGTAAGGTGCGCACTGCGCACCCTACAAAGCAATTACCAAACTAATGACAACTGACTAATTTACCTTACCCCAGGCAGCGTCGCCAACACCTGATAGAGCAAAGAGTTGATAAAACCGAGAGTAATAGCCCCAAGCAAAGCACTCCAAATTCCCCAGCGCAAGCGAAATCCTTCGACTAGCCAAGCCGCCAATCCAAAGATAGCAGCGTTGATAACTATCATAAACAAACCAAAAGTTACCAACACAAATGGAAAACCCAAAACCACAAAAAGCGGCCGCACCAAAGCGTTCAGCAAGCCAAAAACCGCAGCCGAAATCATCGCTTTTCCAAAACTGTCAATATCCACCCCAAGCGGCAACTTGGAAATGATGAAAAAGCTCACCGAAGTTACCAGCCAAGCAATTGCGAGCGAAACGATATCCATTTGCTTATCTCCTTAAAAAAACTAAACATTAAATCGGAACAACAGCACATCCCCCTCTTGTACAACATACTCTTTTCCTTCACTGCGCACCAAGCCTTTTTCCTTAGCCGCATTCATCGCGCCCGTCGCAACTAAATCTTCATAAGCTACAGTTTCTGCCCGGATGAAACCCCGTTCAAAATCCGAGTGAATCACCCCCGCAGCTTGCGGTGCTAACATCCCGGCGATAATCGTCCAAGCGCGAGTTTCCTTCGGCCCGCTAGTAAAATAAGTCCGCAAACCCAATAATTCGTAAGTAGCTCGAATCAGAGATTTTAAGCCACCTTCTTTTACCCCCAGAGATTCGAGGAAATCCGTGCGTTCTTCCTCTGATAACTCCACCAATTCTGACTCAACTTGCGCCGAAACTATCACAACCTTAGCATTTTCTGCTGCTGCTACTTCCCGCACTTGTTCGACATAGCTATTTCCGGTTGCTAAATCGTCCTCAGACACGTTAGCAGCATAGATAATTGGTTTGTTTGTCAGCAATTCTAAGCCTTTAACTAACTCAGCTTCCTCATCACTGAAACTGTACTGGCGCGCTGGTTTACCCGCATTCAAAAGCACGACCAATTTTTCGAGCACGTCCACTTCTGCTTGAGCTTCCTTGTTGCTGCGGGCTTGCTTGCGAGTGCGATCGAGCCTGCGTTCAATTTGAGCTAAATCTGCTAAGATTAGTTCGAGATTGATAATGTCAATATCTCGGATCGGATCGACAGAACCCGCAACGTGAATGATATCGTCATTGTCGAAACAGCGGACAACATGGACGATCGCATCTACAGCCCGGATGTGAGACAAAAACTGATTTCCCAATCCTTCCCCCTGACTCGCCCCCTTCACCAAACCCGCAATATCCACAAACTCCATCCGCGTCGGCACTGTTTGCGCGGAATTGCAAATATTGCTGAGCACCTGCAAGCGTTCGTCTGGTACTGCGACGACACCGGTATTGGGCTCGATCGTACAAAAAGGAAAATTAGCAGCAGTCGCCTTGGCATTAGCAACCAGAGCATTAAACAAGGTAGATTTGCCAACGTTGGGCAATCCGACAATTCCGGCGGTAAGCATAGCTACGTAAAAACATATAACTGTATCAAAATATCATAAGCAATAGCAAGATCCAGATTAATCCCTGTAGGGACTTACCCGCTCGCCGTGTCCCTACTTGCTCAACCTGGAATACGCTGTATCTGACTTGTGCGTTCTAACTTTTACAGCTAAGCTTGAATAAATATACAACTTAAGGTAGATGGCTAAATGGTTAACAAGTTGTTAAGCAAACTAACCCTCGCTGCGGGACTGTCGCTGCCGCTGGTAGCGCTGGCTGCATCTAGCGTTTTCGCTCAGATGGTCAAAGTTTCAGTGGTTAACAACAGCGGTAAGACTATGACAGCCGTTTATATGTCTCCTCCCGATAAGGATGATTGGGGAGACAATGAGCTACAAGCTCCCATTGCCGATCGAGAAAAAACTGATTTTGAGTGGAATCAAGCAGACTACGGCGGCTCGGATGCGGGCTGTGTTTTTGATGTCAGGGCCGACTACTCTGACGGCAAATACACTGATTTGGGTGCTGTTGACCTTTGTAAAGAGACTGCGCTCAACTTCAATTAATCGATAATTCAGGCAAAAACCGGGTTTTTTCAAGTCCGATATTCATCCAAAAGATTGGGGACTTTGGAGAAAGCCGGTTTTTGCGATCGACCTCACAAACAATCTTAAATTTAGTTTTTAACTAAAACATCATTTAAATAGGTTCGGGGATTGTCTGAGGAATAGGTTCCGGCACTGTTTGGGGAATCGGCGAGGGTACGGTTTCCGGCACCGGTTCGGGAATCGGCTGCGGAATTGGCGCAGGTACGGGTTCGGGTACTATCCCGGGGATCGGTTCGGGTACGGGGCCCGGCACCGGTGGCGATGCGGGTATAGTCGGCAGCCCCGGTTCGGTACTGGGAATCTGCGGCCCGGGAAACGGATCGGGAGTGGGATAAATCACGGCAATTCTATTAATAACTCGATATTTTTAAGGTATATAAAAGACTCAAAATACGACATCTATCTAAATAGTGAAACTTTATTCAAATTGACATGAAGAGCGATCGCGCATTAACCTTCTCTACAGCTAAATCTCCACTGTTCCCAATCCTCAGACCGTGGCAATAGCGGTAAACGCAAACCCGTTATGTCTGAAATGTTCGTGCCTCGATACCCAGACTGTACTCACTGCGATCGAGCGCTGCATTAGCAACCTCATAATTGTGCGCGACACCCAGCCAAAAGTACAGGTTGTTTTCTGATTTAGGAGTCAGCTTACAGCCTACTTTTTTATGAGTTGAAAACTGATACCAATTTACTATAGCAATCCTACATCATTTGTGAATTTCTTACTCCCTCCCCTTGATAAGGGGAGGGTTGGTGAGGGGTAAAAAAATTTACGACTCCCGCAAGGATTGCTATATGAAGTTGGTATAAGACTCAAGCCTTCAACAAAAACTCCTCAAATGATTATCAACAGGGAATCGGAAACGTTATCTAACTTGATACATCAATATCGCGCCGACAACGGAATTCAAGAAAGAATTCCCCGATCGCCATCTCTCGATTATATTGCTCAAACCCATGTGCAAGACTTGGATAGCTTTGCTGCTGAGACTACACATAGCGGGAGCAACTGTGCTGGCGATCCCAATACTGCAATATCGCCCGATATCCAATAGGCGATCGGGCGATCGGGCACAGTCAAGAAAGCCGCTGATATTATCGAACAGGCGGTATTGACTGGGAAACCTATTGTGGCGGGAAAATAATATTTTTTAGCGCAAATTTTGAGCTGTAAGAGCCTAAATAAGCTATAACCAAAAGGTACGCGCGTGCGAAGCTATCCCCTAGGGAAATCGCCCCCACGCCCCCACACCCCCACGACCCAACAAAAACCACTCATCCGACTACAATAAAAACAAGTTTAACCTGACGCGGAGCCTTGACTCATGACGCACTTCGGCATCCTCTGTCCCACAGCTAGCGGCCACCTCAACCCCATGACAGCATTAGGCAGCGAATTGCTTCGCCGAGGCCATCGAGTCACCCTATTTGGTTTCCCCGATGCTGAATCTACCACCTTAGCAAGCGGCTTGGAATTCCAGCCATTAGCTGAAAATGAGTTTCCCCTGGGATGGAATCAAGCAAGTTTGGGCAAACTCGGAAAACTCAGCGGATGGGGAGCCTTTCGATATACGATCGACTTAGTAGCGCAAGTTTCAACTGAGCTACTCACACAAGCTCCAGCTATGATTAAAAAAGCCGGTGTAGAAGCTTTGCTGGTAGACCAAGTTTCGCCGGAAGGAGGCACGATTGCAGATTTTTTAGCCATTCCTTTTATCACTGTTTGCAATGCGTTAATGCTGAATCGAGAACCTAGCATTCCTCCGATTTGCACTCCTTGGCAATACAGTCCAACTTGGCAAGGACGCTGGCGCAATCAACTCGGCGATCGATTAATCGATCTGGCAGCTAAGCCGATTGAAAATATCATCAATGAGTATCGCCGCCGATGGAAATTGCCTCTGGCTAAGCTGCCGAATGATTATTACTCTAAACTAGCTCAACTCAGCCAACAACCCGCAGAATTTGATTTTCCCCGGCAATATTTACCGCCAAATTTTCATTTCACCGGCCCGTTTCACAATCCAGCAACCCGACAGCCAGTTTCTTTTCCTTTTGATAAATTAACAGGCAAACCGTTGATTTATGCTTCGATGGGAACGATTCAAAATCGCTTGCTGGAAGTGTTTCAAATCATCGCTGCTGCTTGTGAAGAATTGGAACCTCAATTGGTAATTTCTCTCGGAGGTGGCGCTACTCCAGAATCTTTGCCGCCTTTGCCGGGAAATCCGATCGCAGTTGGCTATGCACCGCAATTAGAATTGCTGCAAAAAGCGACTCTCACCATTACTCACGCCGGGATGAATACGACTTTGGAATCGTTGAGCAATGGAGTCCCAATGGTGGCAATTCCTGTGGCAAATGACCAGCCGGGAGTCGCGGCGCGGATTGCTTGGACGGGTGTTGGCGAAGTAGTACCAGTGAAGGAATTGAGCGTTGCTAAAGTCCGATCGGCAATTGTGAAAGTCCTCACCCAAGAGTCTTATCGAAAAAGGGCGATCGAGCTCCAAGAGGCGATCGGGCGATCGGGCGGCGTCAAGAAAGCGGCTGACATTATCGAACAGGTTATCTTGACTGGGAAACCTGTCTTGGCTGAAAGCTAATGGGTGCATCTCACTTTTGCAGATATATCAAGTGGAAAGTTGACCATTTAGATAAGCACAGCGAACAGAAAGGATAGAGGAAACATTCTCGATATTCCACTGCGCTCCCGATAGTTTCACCCTTAGTCCAATTCGTTTAATCGTTGATTCCACTGTTCCAGAACCGATAGAACTTAAAGATTCTTCTTTATAGTATCGGTAGTTAACTATTCGGTTGCGATGGAACTCTAAATAATTACAAAATGTTTTAAATGCTTTTCTTTTCAAATATTTAAATAAATTGATAACTTCATTAACTTGACCAGACCATAACAGACTTTCGGCTTGTTTTAATCGCTTCAATGAACCCCCGGCCTTGTACAAATTTTCTTTCAGATGATACCAATCTAAGATTTCTTGTCTTTGTTCAGTCACTCCAATTTCTTGAAATAAATTCCAAATTCCGGGATGACCATCTCCTATGCAATACATAGGATGTAGCAATCTTTGGCTATTACTCCAATCAATTAAATCTTGATTATTTT
>JAUBOG010000934.1:0-1057 GCA_036700105.1 Microcoleus occultus BM001215583 | reverse complement strand
CCAATTCCCAATTCCCAATTCCCAATTCCCAATTCCCAATTCCCAATTACCAATTACCAATTCCCAATGACAAGCGAACTTATCGCCCTAGCTAGCTTGATGGCAGGGCATTTTAGCAACCAAAAGCAGGCAAGTGCCAATCCGCAAAGTTACGCTCACATTCGAGTTTTGTTTCGGCCTTTACCCTTTGAGTTTTTTGGCGGCATCGGTTTTTATTCCGAACAAGTTTATGACTACGATGTGTGGAATCCTTACCGTCAAGGCATTCACCGACTTGTCGAACAAGAAAATCAAATTTATATAGAAAATTACGGCCTCAAAGATGGTATGATGTATGCGGGTGCAGGGCGAGAATTAGATATTCTCATGACTATTACGCCGGATAGTATTGAACGCCGCTATAACTGTTCGATGATATTTAAGAGAGATGGCGAAATGTTCCGAGGTAGTGTAGAACCCGGGAACAAGTGTTTGATTAATCGCAAGGGATGCGAAACTTATTTAGTCAGTGATGTGGAATTGACAGAGCATACTTGGGCAAGTTTAGACCGAGGGATGGATGTTAATACTGGCGAGCAGGTTTGGGGTTCGACTGAAGGGCCTTTGCTGTTTGAAAAAGTCGAAAGTTTTGCTAGCGAATTGCCTAAAGTCATGATGGTAACGTGAGAAAAACTGAATGTTTAATATATTATGTTGCCGCCAATAGCTAGAAAAAAAATTGAGTGTTGGATTCGGAGTCGGCATTTGATTTGTTCTGGGAATTTTTTTATATTTGAAACTTTGGAATATCCGACTGTTGAAACTTTTGAGAAGTGCGTTGAGAGTTTGGGGGGGACTTTTATTTGCGTTCACCCGATTAATAAAGTGTGGATTGGGAATCACCGCAAAGTTATTCTCTATCGAGCTAAGGCAAGTTTGCACACGCCTAACCACGAGCTAAAACAATACTGGATTAAATACGGTAGTTTTTATACTAAGTTTGATGAGCGGGGCTGAGGAATTGGAAATTGGGAATTGGGAATTGGGAATTGGGAATTGGGAATTGGGAATTGGGAAT
>JAUBOG010000154.1:0-13012 GCA_036700105.1 Microcoleus occultus BM001215583 | reverse complement strand
CCCCCCCTTGGTAAGGGGGGGGGTAGGAGAAGGATTGATTTTGGCTGGGGGGAGTCGGGACGGTACGGCGAAGCTGTGGCGGGTGGACGCACAGGGCCGGGGAACCCTGCTGCGGAGTTTCCGGGACAATTCTGGGGATGTTTTGTGTGTGGCTTTGAGTCCCGATCGCCAGGTGTTGGCGACGGGGAGTCGCGACGGTACGATTTATCTGTGGGATGCTGAGGGCGGGGGTTTGCTGGAACTTCTGACGGGCCACGGGGGGGAGGTTTTGTCAGTGGCGTTTAGCGCGGATGGGGGGAGTTTGGCTAGCGGTGGGGGCGATCGAACTGTGAAGATTTGGCGGGCGATTCGGAATTAGGGGAAATTTAATATTTATGCTTGACAGGCGATCGAAGGTTGTGCTAAGTTAGTAATTCGTGAGGACGCATAGCTCAGTTGGTTAGAGCACTACGTTGACATCGTAGGGGTCACTGGTTCGAGTCCAGTTGTGTCCATCTTATAAAACCCGCTGGTTGTAGCGGGTTTTATTGTTTTTGGTTGTATCGCATCCGTAAAGTATGGCGAGACTGTGATTCCGGTTTGTTATTCGTCCCCTAGAGGTTACTTTTGCCTTGCATAAGGATGACTCAATATAACACGCCCCACGTTAGGCCTCAACCTCTAGTACCACCCCGATCGCCCTTTTCATCCCCCTAAGCATATTTAGGGGAAAGATAACCACATAACAAGCGATCGCCCACAGGTTACAATTTCAATGGCAGAATCTACACCGGAGTTGTCGATCGCTTTAAAACTTGTTGAACAACTCCATAATAATGAGGATTTTCTAACCCTTCTAATTCATGTTTAATATCTTCCCAATCTCCTAACTTACTTTTCCACATACCATCCTTTTCTTGTCTCGCAACGTGCTGAGGTTCACCGTTATACGTGTATATAGCTATCTTTTCAAAGCCCGGTTCAAGCTCACGATTATCGCAACATTCATATCCAATGGTTTGATAAGCCTTGATAAAAGCATCGAGTGTTAACTCTCTTGGCACACCATCGGGCCAGTATCCATCAGGATCTACCGGGTCCCATCTACAGTCTTCTTCGCCAGTAGCGAAAGCAAAGCAATTATAATCTACAGTTTCTTGACTTGTGACTTCATATTCAGTACGCTCTAAATTCGGAAATCTCAAGATTTTACGGTAATCCAGCCTACCACTCATAACCGTGTTCTTTTCCCCATTCTATCCACGCTTGAGTCATCAGCTTCATTCGACCGCGCTGTTCAGGTTTTACCGGATTATCACCAGTAATTGCCCTCAACGCCCAAAACCAATGATCGGGTTTTTGTTCGAGATCGCGCAAAATCAGCGGGACAACAGCCGGGCCCATGCCAATAATTCTCTGATAAGCTGCGTGCATTGACTTCTGTGCAACCAATGACAGCATCCTCGTTTCTGCACGCCATTCTTCGGCGAGGTTATTAAACTCCGCTTCTAGTTCGAGCTTGCTTTTAGTCGGGTATTTATAAGCGGTAATAACAAATTATCTCCCTAAAACGCGGAAATCTTAAACTTTTCCCACAGTTGCGACATTCCGATCGCACTTTTAACCAATCTCGATACTAATGTCGTAAACGAAGCAGACCGAAGGTATCGCCCCAACATCCGCCAACATCCCCAAATCATCAGAAAATTGGGTTGGAAACCCCGTCCTTCTAGGACGGCTTTGTGTTAAGATATAGATGGTCAATGACCCACCCGTGACGATGGATCAGACAGCCTAACGAGCGAAGCCCGGATGTATCCGGCGGCGCAGAAAAATCGGTAGACCGGGAAAAGAGGACGGGGCAATGGTGAACATCCCTAGAATCACGCACAGCACCAAGAATTCCTTTTAAGGTTTTCGACACATAAAAACCGCTGGACTAGCGGGGTTAGTCTGTGGAGCGAGCGTAAGACCATAAAACTCCTTGGAGGGTGGAGGCAGTTGCTATGAAGCAGAAACCTAAATCGTGAGGTTTAGGAATCACCGCACTTTTAGGGCGGTGAGGATGTCAAGACAACTCCCATCACCCCGTAGGGACACGACACCTCGCCGTGTCCTTAATCGTAGCTTATCGGCGACAGCCTTCGGCGATCGCCCTCAACACAGCTAGCCGCACTTCAGGATGAGATTTCTCCAGCCCGTTAGCCCGAAAAATCCAGTGTCCGCCGCCCGCGTGCTCGATCGCAATTTTCTGACCGTCAGGCAAAACAATTTGCCACCAATTCAACACAGTGGCTTTAATCATGTGGCACTGAATTTCGTTCAACTGAGCCTCCATCAGTTTCAGTTGACGCATGATGGGGTTTTGGGCTGATGACTTCATGATTTTTCTCCTTAAATGAATTTGACAGTTTGTCTGCTTGGATTTCAGTTTGCTTATTTTTCAACTTAATTGCCCTGTCCGGGCTTTTAGCCTTAACTGCCCTTTCCGAACTTTTAGCCTTCACTTCCTCCCTTGTACCACCTTTATGCCCTACTTTGACTCCAAAACCTTTAGACTTAACTTTCCCGCCTGCGGAAGTTGCAGTCTGTTCCGCAGTCGGCTTCTTAAATTCCGCGTCTAATTGGTCTAAAATCTCCTCTTGTTCGGGAGTGTGTTCTGCTGGTGGCTCTGTATTTCTGGGATTGTATTCGTCAACCAACCGAGCCAAAAATTCCGAAATTGACATTCCCGCTGCGGCTGCTTTTTTGGTTAAAAGGGCGTAGGTGTCGGTTTTAATCCGAATTTGTTTGAGCCGGAGGTTGGGATTGTTGTCAACAGTTTCGGCAATAGTTACTGCGGTAATCCTTTCTTTTGGTATGACATCCACAACTTCTTGCCACTTTTCCTGTAAAGGGCAGTCGCCGTATTGGTCGGTTACTGCGTGTTTGAACAAAGGGACAACTTGAGCCACGCAGCTAGGTAAAACCTCAAATCCGGCTTTGATTAAGCGCAGGCAAATGCCAGCAGATTTGATGATTTGCGTGCAGTAAAAATACTGCCGACCCAATGCTTGTTCGCAGTAACTTTTAAAGGTTTTGAACTTGTTTTTGTACAAGCGCAGTTTTCGGATCGCGTCGAGCATGATCCCTTGCCGCACGTAGTCGAGGAATCCCCTTTTAATTTCGCCTGTCAGGTAGTCTAAATCGTGAAAGGGCGATTGATTCTGGATTTCTTCTTCAAAGTCTAGCAGCGGGCCTGCAAAGTGAAAGTTGGAGGCGACATCGCCTAGGTAGAAGTTGTCGGTAGATGTGGTCATGATCCGCAATGGTTCGAGAAAGGGAACGATAGCACGGAAGTTGGGCGATCGCAAAGTACGGAGCAGTCTTGGTCTGGATCTTTGATACAATGTTGATTTGGGCACTGTTATGAGGTCGATCGACCTTTTACATCGCATCACCTCCTGGAGAGGTTCAGGGAAAGGAGCTTGAGGTATGCACTCAAGCCCCAAAAATACTAAGGGTATGCAGGTGCATAATTGATAGACACTACAAATAAGGCGGTTCTTCAAACCTGCATTTTGATGAAAGGAGGCTCGCTGAGCCGCCTTTGTTGTGCCTACCAACATGAAGTTTACGTCTTATTACAGCTTTTGTCAAGACGTTTACATCATGAATATTTCGTCCTATGATAGAAGAAGATTTACAAGAAAAGGAGAAGTCTCCATTGAGGCTACTCAGAGAACAAGCTGGACTAACACGCCCTCAAGTCAAAGAAAAAATCGGAATTTCCGAGCGAAGACAAGCTGACTGGGAATTAGGCAAGGCTTTACCTAATGCTGAAAATATACTTGCGATGGCTAACCTGTACCAGGTTTCTCTAAAAACTATGTTTGAGGTTTTAGGATTAGACGTAACCAAAATTCCCGATGACTTACCAAATCGTGAGTCCTCACCCAACGAGAACTAACAAGTACGGAGCAGTCTTGGTCGGAATCTTTGATACAATTTTGAGCTGGGCACTGTTATGAGGTCGATCGACCTTTTACATGGCATCACCTCCGGCAAAGGTTGAGGGAAAAGGGCTTGAGTCATGCACTCAAGCCCCGAAAATACTAAGGGTTATGCAGGCATAATGGGTAGAAACTACAAATAAGGCAGCTCTCTAAACCAAAGCGTTTCCACCGTCCAGCTTGCATGAGCTGCCTTTCTGTTGTCTCTATATTAAACAACCTTAGTTGTATTTCAGCGATTTGTCAACAACTTTGGTTGTGAATTTTCTATGATATGCCCCGAAATAAACAAACTCAAGAGTCCAAAGATATACCAGCACTGCAAATCTTGCGGGAGGCTGTTGGTTTATCGCAATCCGCCTTAGCAAAACAAATTCCCGACAAAACCCGCACAAAAACCCTAACTCAGCAAGCCATTAGCAAATGGGAACGAGGATTAGATGAGCCGGAATTGACAATTGCTCAAATGAAAGCCCTTTGCAAAGCTTTGGGAAAAACGCTTAACGATTTACCAAATGACTTAGGCCCACCAAATCCTGACACATAAAAAATCCAAAAGGTCGATCGACCTTTCATCGCTCAATCGGTGATTTTCCCTCGCAGAGCTTTAATCTGTCCCCGCTTGGTTTTGCTGTCGAGACGCTTGCGCTGGGAACTGCGAGTCGCTTTGCTGGGTTTGCGTCTTTTCGGTATGACGATCGCACTTTTAATCAATTCTTGCAGCCGTCTTAACGCTTCCTCGCGGTTCTGTTCTTGGCTGCGGTGTTCCTGCGCTTTAATCACAATCACGCCTTCGGAGGTGATGCGGTTGTCGTGGATTTGCAATAAGCGGTCTTTATAGCGATCGGGCAATGAGGAAGCTGGGATATCAAAGCGCAAGTGAATCGCACTCGCCACCTTATTTACATTTTGTCCCCCCGCGCCTTGAGAGCGAATCGCAGTAATCTCGATTTCGCCATCTGGAATGAACACAGTATTAGAAATTTGTAACATGATTTATTGATAATTCTTAGCTGTGAGTATAAATGCGATGAGTTTTTTTCGATCCCATAACTCTACATCGTTAGATTCAGCAAGTTTGCAAGCGTTTTCTGTAAATCTGTTGTTGGTAATTACTCTGGCTTTATTTCCTTTGTAATGTCTGACGGCTCCTGCTACTTCTTGAACTGCTTTAATCCCAACTGGATTTTTGCTTCTTTTCGCTTGAACCACAGTTTTAAATCCATCTTTATACAAAATCAAATCAGCTCCGTAATCTTGACTCTCTTGAGTTAAATTAACATTATAACCAGATTTTTTAAAATGGACAGCTAGAAATTTTTCAAACTCTTTACCAGTCATTTCATCCACTTCTAGAATACCACTGTCTAATAAACGTTTTTTTTCCTCTTCTTCTTTCAATGTATCAAATACTAATGCTGCAATATCACCGATAACGGCCGCGGCTCTCACTATAAAAGGCTTCATAAAATTAAACTTATTTTAAATAATTACTTATTATACCAGATTTCCTCAGTATACTTATGTACCGATATCACAAGCGCATTGTAATTTTAATTACCGCTCATCTACGGAAACCATGAATTTCTGAAAATAGATAATAAATAGGTGGAGGGATACAATCAATGATAACTGAAAATCCTGTCAGCAATGGGTGATACAATAGCCAATTGGCTCAACTACACATCGACCTATGCCATCATCAGGAGTCCAATACTTAATTATCAATGCCCTGGAAACTCTGGACTTGCTGATCTGGAGAATATATGATGAAGAAAAGGGCTTTTGGTACATCGAAACCCCTAGTCGAGTTTTACCAAGGGCTGCTATACTACAAAGTGGCGAGATTATTCGTATAGACGAGCTGGAAGACTATGACGAAACCGCATGATATTAGAAGAGAACAAGACCGCAGATTGGGAGAATTAATGGCGATCGCACGTCAGCGATTCCTCGATGCAGGTGGCGATCCTCGACACCCGCCATCAGGTTTAAAAGGCGATGATTACATGACAGACGCAGAAAGACAAGAAGCACTGACGATCGCCCGATCGCTCTTTAACGACGAATATATTAAAACCTATCTCGAAAACAAACGTCAAAACAATTTGCAACCCCAGATTAATTCGTAAGGTGCGCCGAAACGCACCCTACAAAAACTAATTAATCAGCAGTACCGGTTTGCAGCGACTCTTTAGCAGTCTGAGTCCACTCAGAGTGGAAGAATTCACCGCGCGGTTTGTCGGTGCGCTCGTAGGTGTGAGCCCCGAAATAATCCCGCTGCGCTTGCGTCAGATTTTGCGGCAATCTTTCGCGGCGGTAGCTGTCGAAATAATCCAGCGATGCGCTAAACGCGGGCACTGCAATTCCCAGCAGGCTAGCCGTAGATAACACTTCCCGCCAAGCTGATTGGCGATCGAGAATGCTTTGTTTGAACTCCGGTGCTAACAGCAAATTCGGCAGGGCGGGATCGTCCTTGAAAGCTTTTTTAATCTTGTCCAAAAATCCAGCCCGAATAATACAGCCGCCCTTCCAAATGCGGGAAATTTCGCTCAAACTCAAGTCATAACCGTAGGACTTCGAGGCCGCGCTCAACAGCGCCATACCTTGGGCATAGGAGCAAATCTTCGAGCAGTAAAGCGCATCCCGAACTTTGTTCACAAACTCTTTAGGATCGCCTTCGTACTTGGCGGTAGGCCCAGTTAATTCTTGAGAAGCTTTGACGCGCTCTGCCTTATAAGAAGACATGATTCTGGCATTCACAGCAGCGATGATTGTGGGAATGCTGACGCCCAATTCCAAAGCGCTCATCACCGTCCAGCGGCCGGTACCTTTCTGGCCGGCAGCGTCCATAATTACCTCAACTAAGGGTTGCTTAGTTTCCGGGTCAATGTACTTGAAAATATTAGCCGTAATTTCAATTAAAAACGAGTTGAGTTCGTCCGTGGTATTCCATTCGGCAAACACTTCCTGCAACTGCTGGCCGTCGAGTCCGGCAACGTTTTTGAGCAAATCGTAGGCTTCAGCAATAAGCTGCATATCACCGTACTCAATGCCGTTGTGCACCATCTTCACGTAGTGACCTGCACCGCCGGGGCCGATGAATGTGACGCAGGGGCCGTCATCTACTTGAGCCGCTATTTTGGTGAGAATTGGCTCTAGGATGCCGTAAGCAGCGTGGGTGCCGCCGGGCATCAAGCTAGCACCGTTCAGCGCGCCTTCTTCGCCGCCGCTGATGCCCATACCGACAAATCCGAGTCCGGCTGCTTCTAAGTCTTTGGTGCGGCGTTCGGTGTCGTCGTAGAGCGAGTTGCCGCCGTCAATAATCATGTCACCCGGTGATAGCATGGGTTTTAGCTGATCGATTACCGCGTCTACGGGTTTGCCAGCTTGCACCATAACTAAGATGCGGCGCGGGGTTTCTAGAGCATCGACGAATTCTGTGAGAGTTTTCGCCGCTACAATGTTTTTGCCGGGGGCGCGTTTTGCCATGAACTCGTCGGTTTTGGCTGCTGTGCGGTTGTACACAGCTACGGAGAAACCTCTGCTTTCGACGTTCAGCGCTAGGTTTTCGCCCATCACTGCTAGACCGATTAAACCAAAATTTTGCTTTGTCATGCTTAATAAACCGCTGGTTGTTCCCGCTTGATGATAGATTTACGAGATTGGGAAAGCGAGGCGGGGTTTAGCGCTTTCCTCTGGATGAAATGTCCGAGAGTAGACCTATGAGGTTTAAGTGTATTTTTATATTCAAAAAATTGATGTTTGCTGAATCAGTAGGGTTTTTTTAAGATTTAAGGGATATTAAAGAGATCGGTAGGCGATAATAAGGCAGATATTCAGTCGATCGCAGTAACGGTTGATACAAACAAGCGGACATTTTGAGGAAGATTTAGGAGAATGTTGTAACTATGGAAGATTTGCAGTATCTCGCGGCCTGGGTAAAGGAGCAGCACGCTCGCGAGTATATTTTGACTTGGCTGCTGAGTCAACAGGGGCTGTGGTGGTCTGATGGGGATATTTATCAGGCGGTTTTGCAAAAGTCGGGAAAGCTGTTGAAAGCTTACGTGCAAAAAAGGCAAGCGGGAGAGTTATTTGAGGGAATTTCTGAGAAGTTGGTAGGAGATGAGAATTGGGATGATTTGGTGGTGAGTTTGGGGCGAATTGTTGCTGTTTATCAGGAGGAATTGGTGAAGTTGCAAGAGCGCGATATGCGGGGGGATGGGCTAAAAAAAAAGTCAATTAGCCAACCGTTGACTGGAGATTCTTTGTCGGTTCTGGAGGTGCAGCAAGCTTTGCCCGATCCTTATGCGGATACGCTGACGGGGAGATAATTTGCGATCGACTTTTTGGAGGCACAAGAATCTCAGAAACCGGGTTTCTTCCTATATCTCTCGTACTCAACCAAAAATTGTCGCAGAAACCCGGTTTCTCGCCAGCCTACTAAAGAAAATGGATAGAGAGTCAAGGATTGAGAATAGGTGTAATATCTAGAAGAAATCCGGGAAGTACATCTTCACCCGAAAGTGTAGGCGGTTGGTCAAAACAGAAATTAATCACTTCTGCTACATCTTCAGACAACCGATAGATTTCTACTAAGGGCGTTTGGGGGTCAATTAGCCAACCTAAGCGACAGCCGTTAGTTCGATAATACCGCATTTTAGCCCGCAAGGTTTCTAGGGAATCAGTTTGGGAACGCAATTCTATTACAAAGTCCGGGCACAGGGGAGGAAATTTGCGCTTATCTTCTGCGGATAATGCTTCCCAACGTTCTAGGAGTACCCAAGCAGCATCAGGGGAACGCTTCGCACCGTTGGGTAATTGAAAGACAGTGGAAGAGTCAAAGACTTTTCCCAATCGAGTCTGACGATTCCACAAATTTAGGTCTGTAGTCAAATCGGAATTTCTGATGCCGCTTTCGCCGCCTGTTGGAGGCATAATAATTAGTTCTCCTTCGGGGGTTTGTTCTAATCGCCACTCTTCATTAGCGATGGACAATTGATAAAATTGTTCGTCGGTTAAAGCGACGGCGGCAGGTAGGTTGAGAGTTATAGTTTCCATCGTTGATATTATCGCCAACTAGGTTGGTTTTATTATAGCTCGCACTTTCTGACAATTTTCTCAAAAAGATCGCATTCAACAGTAAAACAGGTATCTCTGCTTTACCTCGAAGGCTAGATCCCCCTAAATCCCCCTTAGGTCGGGGGACTTTGAATCGAACTTTTGTTTCCTCGTTAAGAAGCGGGAATTTGTATTTGACTTTTGTCCCCCCCTTTTTTAGGGGGCTAGGGGGGATCGAGACTTTGCCACAAAACAAATGAGATTAATCTCTCATAAATCTATCTCGCACAATCATCCCAGGAACCGGGTTTCTTCGGATATTTCTCGTACTCCACTGAAAATTGTCGCAGAAACTCGGTTTATCGCCACCTAACGAGAGAAATTAGATCGCAAATCCGCGATAATCGATCGCAATCACCCGCGCCAAATTCCCCACGCTAACCCACAAGTCCGCCGTTCGTTTCAAACCCCCGTCTCATAGCAAAAGTCCTCTCAAAGAGGACTGAAAGACACATTTTTGAACAAGCATTGCAATATCTCCCCAGTCGGTTTCAACCGACTTTCGCGCTTGAGACAGGGGTTTTAACCCCTGGCGGACTGTTTGTTTAACTCTAAATATAGCTGCTAGCTTGACGGGTGAACATCGAGCAGTAAATTCCGTTTGATTCTATCAATTCGTCGTGAGTTCCTATTTCTGCTATTTTACCGTTTTCCATCACGGCGATGCGATCGGCTATTTTTGCTAAGCCTAATCTGTGACTGATAACTACTGTGGTTTTCCCGGCGGCGATTTGCCGGAAGATGCTGTAAATTTCGTGTTCTGTCTTCGGATCGAGGGCGGCGGTTGGTTCGTCAAAAATTAGGACTTCGGCTGTAGAAAGCCGCATTAAGGCACGGGCGATCGCAATTCTTTGCCACTGTCCCCCCGATAAGTCGATGCCATCTTCTAATTGTTTGCCTAATGGTGTTTCTAAACCTTTCTCTAAACTGTTGACTTTAGCTGCAATTCCTGCTTCGGAAATAGCTTCGTTAATTGCGGTGTCATCCGACAGTGAAAGCAAGTCGCCGAAACCGACGTTTTCTCGCACTGTGGAGGGGAAACGGGCGTAATCTTGCATGACCACTGCGATGCGCGATCGCACGTATGCTAGAGAGTACGATCGCAAATCTTTGCCGTTCCAGGCGATCGAACCACTTGTCGGATCGTACAGTCTGCCGAGGAGTTTGCCAAGGGTAGTTTTACCCGCGCCATTTTCCCCGACAAGCACAAGCATTTCACCCGGATTGATGGTGAGATTGATATGTGCGATCGTGCTTTGATTGCTACCGGGATAGCAGAAAGATAAATCCTTAATCTCGATACCAATTTTATCTTTTGTGGGGCGGGAATCTTGCCCGCCATCTGGAAAACTAGGCAAGCGAGATGCCACATTCACCAGCGGATACTGCAACTCGGGTTTGAGATCCAAAAGTTGAAAAATCGGACTGACGCCGAGCGAAATATCGTACAAATTAGTGTAATTCCCAATCAGTAATTGCAAGCTCGTCTCTACTTGGACAATCAAACCAGAATACAGCGCCAAATCTCCTAAAGTGTAGCGACCGCCCAAAGCTCCCATGACCACATAAACAAAAGGCAAGGCTACACCTATTCTACTAAAAATCGACCACAAAAGTACAGCAATCGCTCCTTTTTTTCGCACTTGCTGCATCTCGCTAAAAAACTGCAAATACTGACCCTGCCAACGTTTGAGCCAAAGTTCCTGCAAGCCAAACAAACGCAATTCTTTAGCATATTCTTCCCCTGTCAATACCGTAGCGGATAAGTTCATCTCGCGAGTGATTTTAGCTTGCTTTTTTTGAACTCTCCAGATAAGTTTGAGATATTTTCTTTCAATGTGAATTGAGGGAAGTGATGAAACCAACATCACCACGGGAACCCACCAAGCTATTGATGCAGCCAGGCCGATCGAGGGAATGAAGATACAAATTCCCGTGATTGTCATGCTGATGGTGAATGCTAGTTGCTGTACTTGTTTAACTCCGGTTTTGGCAAGTTCTAATATATTTAATAGTTCGGGGTTTTCAAACAGGGCGATATCGTCGAAATTGGCGACTTTTTCGAGAACTTTTCCTTCAACTCCGCCCTGCACGCGATCGCGCAAAGATGTTGCTGCAAATGAACTCATGGTTTCGATAGAATCGCTGACTAACTTGAGAGTTAAGACTCCGACAATACTCCACAGCAAGATTGGGTGGGAAAGCATCAAAGCTAAGGGCTGTGCTGTTCGGGTTTGCGACAGCAGCTTAGATACTTCATCAATAATTAATTTATCTAAAAATAGGACGCCAGATGGGGCTGCACCGCGGATGATGTTGAGTATGATTAAATTGCGAAGTTCGATCGGTGCGGCTTTGACTATGAGGCTTAGACTGCGGCGCAAAGCTTGGAATGTGGTAATTTGGATGGGTTGCATAATTTGTGGGTAGATGTCTTTTCTACTCAGCACCTCCCCGTTATATTATAGATGATGATTTGATTGATTGTAGTTGGCGATGACATAATTTCTCTTTCTTTATCCTCAAGTTTCCCAGGTTGGTTGAAAATTCACGATCGCATTCATAGCTCGTTCTAAACTAGGGGAATTAGTCTGTGCTGATGCAACTTGCCACTTTAGATTGACAAACTGGATAAGTTGACCGTTGTAATCTTTACCTATTTTTGCGGTACTATTGCGATCGGGGACGATCGCATCTCGCAGAGTTCGCTTCTTTGATTTTTTAGCCAGATTGATTAAAAGCTGCTTGGGGTCATAAATTCTATCTACATCAGCAGGAATCAAGTCTACTGAAATACCCAGAAATTCGGCAAATCCCTCCCGATGCGCCAGCAACCACGCTTCCACTTCTTTAACAGCAATCCGAAACAGCAGATTAGGATGTTTGGGTTGAGTTAACCACTCGGAAATAATTACTAGCGGGCATTCTGCATTATCCAAATCAGTTAAGACTAAGTATGGCATTCCCTTTGCCGCATGATTTAATCCAGCAATAATCTTTTTAATTTTGCCATATCCTCTCTGATTCAAGCAACTTCCAACTGAAAATGGACGTTGAGACTGTTTGAGCATTTGTTTAAGAACTGCTTCACTCAGTACATCCTCAAACACTAGATTGATCGGAATATCCGTCATTTGAATAAACTGAGTTGTTCAATCGCGGGTGGTGCTGTGAGAGGGAGTACAGTATCAGCGATGCTTAAACCTCCTTCTAATAGCATTGTTATTTGTTCGTTACTTGAGGCAACTTTTACTTGAGTTCCTTCAGGAGTCGGTGTCATTAGCAAGACTTCTTCGCCACCAATACCTTTGTCTGAGAGCAAATCGGCACTATGGGTACTGAGAATAACCTGTCGCTTTCTCGGACGCTGAAGGCGATAAATCAGAGAGGGTAGATTGCTAACAATAGCCGAATTTAAGGAAAGTTCTGGTTCTTCTAGTAACAATAATGAATCGGATTCTAGCAGTGACCAAAGTAAACCAATTAACCGTAACGTTCCGTCAGAAAATTGGTCTTCCCGTTGTTTTCCTGCTCCGGGCCGCCAATGTTCGTAAACAGCTTCCAAATGGGGAACTCCCATCACATCTTTGGTATCTGTGAGGTTTTTTAATTGTGGGACAGCCAGCTTTAAAGCATCTTCAATTTTTTTTAATCGCGATCTTCGGGTTTTTTCGGGAGTTTTAGCAACTCGTTCTAAAAAAGTTCTCCCAAAAGGATCTTCGGAAAGTCCAGGAGTAGCAAAAGCTTCGGGATGGCGAACTAACTGAGGAATTAAATGTAAATATAAAATTGACTCTAAAAATTTAGGAATTTCTCTAAATTCTGCATTGGCATTAATTTGCTCTAAATAAGTCTGGGTAAGACGTAGCTCATCGTTGTTATCGTCTTGAGTAGGGCGATCGATAATTTGCCGCTCGCCT
>JAUBOG010000153.1:0-13046 GCA_036700105.1 Microcoleus occultus BM001215583 | reverse complement strand
TAATATCAATTTATTGAACCGCGAAGACGCGAAGGACGCCAAGGAAGAAAATAGAAGGAAGAGAATAGAAAAAAACGCAATTTGCTTGGGTGGTTAAATTGCGTTTTTTTTGAATCTCAAGTCTAAATTTACTTGACGCGCAGTGCTCTGTTTGTGCTGCTTTGTTCTGATTCTCGAACTTTTTTGCCCCTCCAAAGCAGTCGCATTGGTGTGCCGGTAAAGCCTAGGTGTTTGCGGAATTGGCTTTCCATGTAGCGGCGGTAATTTTCGGTGAATCGTTTGGGATCGTTGACAAACAGCGCGATTGTCGGCGGCTGCGCTCGCACTTGAGTGCCGTAATAGATTTTGCCTTGTTTTCCTTGGCGGGTGACAGGGGCTGAGTGCCAGCTTGTGGCTTCTTCTATTACTTCGTTAATCACGGCGGTTGTGACTCGGCGCTTGTGTTCGTCGGAGGCTTTGTCTACTAATTCAATGATTTTTTCAACTCGCTGTCCTGTCATGGCGCTGACGAAAATCATTTCGGCCCAGTCGAGGAAATAAAGTCGGGTTCTGACTTCTCTTTCGTAGTCGTAGATGGTGTCGGATTCTTTGTCTTCTACGGCATCCCATTTGTTGACGACTATGATGCAGGCTCGACCTTCTTGGCTGATGCGATCGGCTAATTTTTGGTCTTGATCTGTCACGCCGTCGATGGCGTCAATTACTAAGAGTATGACATCGGCGCGGCGGATGGCTTTGAATGCCCGGTTGATCCCGAAAAATTCTGCGCCGTATTCGACGTTTTTCTTTTTGCGAATTCCTGCTGTGTCAATCAGGCGGTAGGTTTGACCGTTGCGTTCTACTAAGGTGTCGATCGCATCGCGCGTAGTGCCGGAAATCGGGCTGACTATGGCGCGGTTTTCTCCGAGAAATGCGTTTAACAAACTCGATTTGCCCACGTTGGGACGACCGATAATTGCTACTTTAATTTCGTCAACTTCCGGCAGTGCTTCTGTGGGAAGGTGGGTAATTAATTTGTCGAGCAATTCGCCGGTGCCGTTTCCGTGAATGCCGGAAACTGGGTAAGGTTCTCCCATTCCCAACTGCCAAAAATCTGCTGCTTGGGTAAGCCCTGTATTTTCCGATTCGCATTTGTTGACGGCGAGAATGACGGGGACTTTTTGCAGTCTCAGCCAAGATGCGATCGCTTCGTCGCCGCCGGTGAGTCCGGTTTGTCCGTCTACTACGAAAATGGCTGCGCTCGCTTCGGCCAGGGCCGCCATTGCTTGTTCGCGAATTAAAGGCAGAAATTCGGTTTCGTCGTCGAATACTAGCCCGCCGGTGTCTACGACTTGATATTCGCGATCGCCCCAGTACGCTGGTCTGTAAGTGCGATCGCGCGTGATTCCCGGTTCGTCGTGGACGATCGCGTCTTGGCTGTTGGCTAAACGGTTGACGATCGTCGATTTGCCTACATTGGGGCGTCCAATAATAGCAACTATAGGTAGAGGCATAAAAGTAGCAGCAATTAGGCTGCGCCGTAATTTTGAGCTTTAGCCTTTTATTGTAAGCTAATCTGACGGAAATTTTAGAGATTGACGCTGTGTTTTTCTGTATTCTCATGCTGCAGGCGGTGTTGGGCCGATCGCCCCTTCAAACATCTAACCGCAAAAAATCAGCACAGCCAAAGCCTCTGCATTCCCAGCCCAACCCTGAGAACTAGAAATAAAACTTAAAAAAAAGCCTAAATTGTCTCATATATCCTAATTCTTTGATGATTGTGAAGCTAGGATATCGGATTTTAGCGATCGGCTATTATTGAAAATAAGCGGGAGTTTAGTTTTTGACGGAAGCTTAAAACGGCAGCTTAAAAATGGAATCTAAATTTTCCTCAAAGCTCAACACATTAGGTGATGTAATATGGCTGTTTTGCAACTAGAAGACGGTAGAACATATACGAATATCAAGGCGATCGCCAGTCAACTGGCTGTTTTAAGTATTGAGATCGATCGCTTGCCAATGAACGCAAATCCTGGGGTTCAAGAACTGCTAGTCCAAGACATTCTCAATGTAACAGAAAAACAGCAGATCCTCGCAGCATTTAAAACCGAGTTTGCATACTTCAAGCGTGCCAGCGGATGTCAGTGGTGCGATTTAAAAGTGCTGCACCCAGGTTCGCCGCAAATTTACCCGCTGATGAATCAAAGTCATCGCACTCACACTCACACAGATGCAGAAGTTCTGCATATTCTCGCCGGGGAATGTGTTTTTGGATTTGTGTATTCTAACGGCTCTCAAGTACAATTAATGCTGCAAGCAGAAGAATACATTAAAGTACCGCCAAATACCGAACATTGGTTTTATCTCACTCATTCTCTGTACTTAAAAGCAGTTCAGTATTATACCACGGCTCAAGGGTGGGTTCCTCAGTATACTAATCGGCAGTTGAAAATTAAAAATTAAGCATGAGATAGGGAACTGTTAGAACCCCGATTTCTTAAAGAAGTCGGGGTTTTGAGTCTGCTGTTTTTTAACTGGGTTAATATCCAATCAGGTTAAATCGGCATCATACATAGCGTGCGATCGTCTCGCAATGATTATCCAAATATATCATTCAGATCCAAGAGAAAAC
Source organism: Microcoleus occultus BM001215583 (assembly GCA_036700105.1). Lineage (GTDB taxonomy): Bacteria > Cyanobacteriota > Cyanobacteriia > Cyanobacteriales > Microcoleaceae > Microcoleus. The sequence continues at coordinate 10,435 of JAUBOG010000153.1, read as the reverse complement.
GATATTATCCCCGAACTTTTCTGATTTCTTAGATGCTTTCTAATTCAGCGGGTGCGGCAATTTCAATCTCTTCGCAGCGCTGCAAAAGCGCTTCTATTTCTTGAGCCAGAAAAATTACTTCCGGCCAAGAAGAACCGTTGATTAAGTCTTGGGCGTGAGCTAATTTGTTTCTCAATGCTTCTGCTGACTTTAAAAAACGCTCGCCGTAGCGTTTGGATTTGAGCCCGAGCCGATCGACTATTTCCGCATTCGTCAAAATTAAATCTCGCTTGTCGCAGAATTGCAAGTAGTCGATCAAGTCAATTGCTTCATTTCGCGATCGCCCCAATTCCCAAAGGTGTTTTGCTGCTAAAATACGATCGCCCTTCAGCAGCTTTTGCCAAGAATCCTGCGGAAAGTAGATCCGCACGATCCGCAATAAATTCATTTCCAGAAGCGTCACCAATCCAAACAGCAGCATCCGCACCGGTGCTTTTTGCAAATCCCCGCAGGTGACAATCCCGTTGATGCGGTTGCTTTCCAATACAAACAATCTCGGTTTTTCTCGCAGCAGCGGCAGCAATTCCATCAGCGGAGTCGAAGCGGCGATTAATTCACATGGGTGGAAAATTTGCTGGTAATCGCTGCACTTACCTGTAATTAAGTGCGATCGTTCTACATAGCCGCAAACCGTATCGTTTTCTTCGATCCCCAACACGTCGAAGTCGCGGGCTTCCATCCACGATCGCAATTTGGCTGCATCTTCACCAGCGGGAACAGATTTCAGCGGTTCCGCCAGATATTTAACAGTAATACTGTCTTTGAATAAATCCCGCAAATCGGCGGAACTTGATTTTAAATGTTTCATCGATTTTTTATTTCAACTTGCACAAAAATTTATAATTGTCGATCGCCGCCTCAACCGGATGATTTCCTCCTTTCCCCGGATTAGCTTCTTCAAACCATTGATGCCATATACTTTTAGCCTCCTCTTTAAACAGCTTAGCAATTGTTTCCCAATCCGCAGTAGCATCCAGATTATTTAAGAAGTTCATCGCATCGGTAGCAACCTGAGTTTTTTCCCATCCTTTTGCTTCATCAAACAACTCTAAGTATTGTTTGTCAAAGTATTTTGCCAGCAGCATGGCAAATTTAAGCTTAGAGGTTTTGAGTTTTTCGCAGGCTCTCGCAATATTGTAAAAACTCTGAGCAATTAGTCTGGCAAACCCTAAATAAATAGAACCTTTTAGCGACACAAAAAATATCTTTAAGGCTTCTGTAAAGGAGCCATCAATTAGCAAAAGTCTTTCACCTCTGGCGAGGTTCACTTCTGCTAAAATTGCTTCCTGATAGCTAAACACATCTGTGGGCTTCATTTCTGCTTTAATAATATTTTCTGTAAGATTGGCTAATTTTTGAGATCGATCGCCATCTCCCAGCCTGCAGTAGACGCGGCTTGCATTCGCGAGCAAGTGAGCAGCTTTAAGTCTCAACCCAATTTTTGAAGAACAGTATGCCGCCATCAAGAAATTTTCTGCCGCAGTGTCTAGCTTTTGGACACTTTCTAATTCCGAACAAAAATCCAATCTAGCCGATCGACCAAAAATCTCTGATGCACATAAATATACATCAAAATCCAAACGTCCTGGATAACTGCCGTACTTAGAATTGCCTTCTTTGATGTATGTTTTCAGTTCATCCAGACAGTAATTAATATTATAGCTTGACGGTGGAGACTGCCATTGCTTCTGTTCTATAAACAAGCGATCGCCAGACAAGAATCTGTGCAGCATTTCTTCAAGCCTGTACATAATAACCACAGGTTTATATTCAGATATTTGACTGTTTCCATTCAATGCAGCTCCAACTTCTGACAAAAATTCTGCTGCTTCTGTCATGTTGATTTGAATGTGAGCTGAACGCGCTAAAATTAAATTAGCTATACACAATTGACGCTCTAAATCGCTGGCATAAAAATCTCTAAAAATAGGATGAGCTTTTAAAGAGGTTTTTTGAAGATATTGAATTTGCTCGATCGCTTTTTTTAAGTAACTTTTAACAGACCGATCCTGCAAGCGGCGGTCGATCTGAAAAATATAGCCGCTCGTTAATTTTTGACAATAAGTTAAACTCTTTTCTATGTCTGCTACTGCTTGGCAAACTTCATAATAACTTTTACAAAGCTCATCGGTGCTCAAATTTTCAGACAGCCAACTCCTGGCTGCTGAGACAAGTGATTGCAGAATGCTGGTAATCGTATCTAGATCGATCCATACTCCCTGATAAAATTTGCTAGCTTGATTGTTTTTTTCTCCATCCTTTAATGTAGCTGAGGCTTTAACTAATCTAGTTGTAACTTCTCTTCTACCTAACGGCCGCGATGCAATATCTACAAGTTTAAGGTTCGATCGGTATCCCATTCCTCTAGCAACAGCAGCTAGCATATTGTCATAGTAAGTCCCAGATGAGCAATATTGCCAGCATACATTTTGATTTGTTTTGCCAAAATTGCAGGTAACAGATACTTCGATGGCTGTGTCCGAAATTTCGGGATACAAGTCATCTCTTAAGTACCTTTCTGCTTTGATTCCAGCATTTTTCAGCAATTGCTTTGTACCCGGATCATCTGTGTCTTCTTCCAAAGAAAATGTCAGGGTTTTAAATTGGCACTCTGTAACTCTAATTTTTCGGAAAAACTTATTCATATTAGCAGTAGTCTGCTCGTTCTCTAATATGCACAAAAATAGCTCGAAAAGTTCAGCTTTATTAAATTCTGATTTGCCGAGGGCTATGAGTTTAGTTATTGCATCTTGAAGAGCCTCTAACATTTTTAAACTCGGTTTTTCATGGTGAATGCGAGCGTTCCACCACTGCTTGACAATAATGTCTATATTTTTTAAAGATGCGTAACCATCAATTATTGGTTTTTCCTCAGGAATTAAAACATGAGCGTACCTTGCTGCGATTTCATCTTCAATAGCTTCTGTGATTTTAATAAAGTCAGTAAATTCTGTAAATTCTAAATTAGAAAGCCGAGAAGTAATTCGCTGCAATTGTTGGTGTCTGCTGGGTTCTACTTCCAGAATCATATTTGTTGAATCCGGTAAAAAACCAGCAGCTTTTAGCAAGCTATTTGAGCCTGATTCCCGCATCTGTTCGCGGTTGGACTTGGCTTCATCTGAAATGTTTTTATGCTCGATTTGTTCTGGCGCAGTCAGGAAATCCCACAGACGCATCAGGTGAGACCTGCGAATTGGCAATTTATGGCTGGAGTTATTCATAAATGATACTAGCGGCTGGCGGCTGATGCCGAGACCTTCTGCTAGTTCTACGTTGGTCACGTCTAAATCGCTTTTGTACCGATTAAATTCTTGACGCAATTGTTGCCAATAGCGATTTTCTTCGTCTTCATATTTTTCTAAGCTGTGATTTGGGCGATCGCTCATAGCTATCTATCTATCTATACTCTATGTTGCTTTGAAAGTTACAGCAGTTTTGATTTTGTAGGGGCGGTGTCCCTAAATCCGGGTCTGATTTCAGGTTTATGACTTGGATTCGATCCAGCCCCAGAAACAGATTGTACCCCATCTATACACAACTGGGTAATAGTTTCAGGCTGTTTGCCGCCCCTGTGGGTGTTGTGACGCAGGGTTCGCCGGACTGTTCCCGATCGCCCGCAGCGTTTGTCTAGAATATATACACTATCAGTGGCGCCGCAGTTGCTGAATTCCCGCTGGGCGACGCTGCGGCACAGGCTAAATTTTTCAAGATTAATACTAAACGGGCTTTTAAAGTAAATACCTGCACTGAGGGCGATCGTCCTTGTATTCTTCGTGATTGAAATTACCGCAATAACTGTCTTTTTATTAGACACTGCAAATAAATCATACAATAGTGCTTGACACTCACTATCCGAAAATAGGACAATATAAAAAACCACCTCGGTCTGGTGCATACCAAAACAGAGGTGGCAAACGTTAAATTAACTTATTGCCATGATACAACTGAAGTTGCCAAATTTAGGTGCAAGAGCTCTGGCTCCTTTTGCACAAATGCTGAACGGGATTGCTTTTGGGCAGGCCGTTTCTGAGTCGCACCCCGTTCCCGATGTTGACCGAACTCAGAATTTGGAGAAACAAGCGATCGTCGATGAAGAAATCCCACCCTACGGCGTTGGTCGCGTTCGTTTTCAGGCCAGTTGGTGGCCCGCACGGTGCGATCGAGCAGTAACTCTGGTTCGCGGTGAAATCGTTTATGTGGTCGGTATCGACAATATTACTCTGCTAGTCGAACCGCTGCCGCGAGCGTAAAATGCTGTTAATCTCATCTGGGGGCAATTCCTGAATTGCCCCTACATTAGCATCTATTTATTCGCTAATTCCGGGCAATAATGGTTTGCTGCAAGGGTGGTGACAATATCGGCATCGGCGAGAAAACTTTCTTTGACAGTTGGATTCTCGATACTCGCAGCTTGTCCGATCGCCCTCAATTTAACTTCCGGCAGAGAAACTCCCGATTTTGCTTCCGCACACATCCTTTTAGCAGCAGCAATTTTTTGGCCGGGGGTGCTTTGAATTGTTTGCAGTAAATTGTCTGTGGCTTCTGGGGAATAGCTTTTTGCTAAGCGTTTGTAGTCTTCGATAAATTTACCGTCGTTTCCTGTAAGCTGAATCGCCGAGTCTGGGGGCGAGCACAATTGGTTGAGGTTAATCACTACTCCGGCTGAGTTGACGAGAAAACATCCTTCGCGTTCTTGGGCGATCGCACTTTCGCTGCCGACCGATATAATTTGAATGAAAGCCGCAGCTATGGTAACACTTAAACGCAAGCGATTTAGCATGGTACTGAACTCCTTTTGTGTATTTTTTAAATCGCCGATCGGCGCGGAGTAAATTAATCCAGCATTTCATTGTCAATAGACGATCTGACTAACAGCAGGCATCCGCCTTGGGTGATTGGCGCATGAGTTGAACCGGGAAGCGATCGAATGTAGTCGCCTTGATAACAAACTTCTCCTTCCACAACTAAATCTCCTTCTAACATGAATATTTCCTCTACTCCCCTATGTCGGTGCAGGGGAAATTGAATTCCCGGTTCCAAGCGGAGCAAGCAGGTAATTTCGCGCTTTTCTTTGTCAGCAAACAACCTGCCGATCGAGATACCGGGAACGCCGAAAGATTTCCATTTTACCTCCTGCGATCTGCGGATAAAATGCGGCGGATTACTATTGGAAGATAGCTCGGAAACTTGCTCCGAACTAACTTCCAGGGCGGGAGTTGAGTCGAGTTCGGCGATGCGCTGGAAGAGGCGGTTTTTGAGGTCGGGGGCGACAGCAACCAGAGGAGCTGTGTAGGCGATCGCACTAACTGCGGTTTGAAAAGCATCTAATTCACTTTGAAGCTCTGGAGACTCTTGCAATTTTTCTGCAAGGGCGCGACTTTCTGACTCATCGATGGTATCGAGAGCTTGAAGAGCTGCAAGCAAGTTAAATTCCTCATCTGGCGTTACTTCCATCTGTTTTTTGGGATTAATTTTAATCCATCTAGAACGATTTTAGATTTTAGATTTTAGATTTTAGATTGGTGGGAAGGCATCGCCCTCAAGATGGAAGATAGGAATCGCAAACAAGTTAAAGTTTGTTTTTCTGCAATCTAAAGTATTTCGCTCAAAGCTAGCCGCAATTTAGAAATACCCAACCTAATTCTGGTTTTAATCGTACCGATCGGGATGCCAGTTTTGGCGGCGATCGCAGCGCAAGTCAAGCCTTGGTAGTACGCTAGTTCGATCGCCTGTCGCTGTTCCACCGGCAGTTGTTCTAGCGCTGTTGTGATTTGTTCGCTCAGCTCTTTGAACATAGCATCTTCGATCGGTTCTGGAATAGCAGAGTTGGGTATTTTTGCCTCTTCCAGACAAGCTTGAGTCGCCCGGAATGTTCGCTGCAAAACTCGGAGCCGATCGATCGCCCGACTGCGCGTCAGCATGAACAGCCAAGTGTCTGCTCGACTGCGCGAAACATCGTAACTTGCTGCTTTTTGCCAAATTTGGGAAAAAACATCGAGTACCACTTCTTCAGCTTCTTCTACCGAACCCAGGATTTTGTAAGCAAGAGCATAACTGGCGCGACCGTAGCGATCGTACAGTTTAGCTAATGCTGTTTCGTCTTTCCGGGCAATCTGCACCAAGAGCAGCGATTCATCGCTTAACTTGTCACCTGTCATTTCAGTGTACCGAAAAAAAGTTTTTTTGACTGCACAGATCCAAAATTAAAGATTCAGCGTATATAACTACAGAACCAGAACTTAATTGTAAGTTTGAAGTTGGGTATACAAGCTGGAGTATGGGATTTCAGGCTAATTTTTTCATGCTTTGAATAGTCAAAATTTCCGATAATCTTGCAGTTTATCACCTAATTGGCTCGATTTTACACAAGTTATTTTTTTAGCACAGATCCAAAATTCTCAAACCTGCGTATACCAATCAGAGAAGGTTCAGTGAAAGCGAAAAAGGTCGATCGGGAAACTCGACCTGACATTTGTGTAAAAAATCTCATACCAATAGAGGTGCTAACGATGAAACTAACCAGAAAAATTCAGCGAACAATACTAGCAATCCAATTAGCCCTAATTGCCGTACTAACTCCCGGAATAATCGCAGCATCCGACCACGACGACGGCGAAGTAGATATCAAAGGCCGCACCCTCAATTTAACTGACCTCTACGTATTTCGCGAAAAAGACCAAAATTCAGGTGCTGCTGACGGCGATTTAGTATTCATAATGAATACAAATCCCAGGTCTGTAGCTCGCTATCAATATTATTTCAGCACCACTGCTCTTTATCAATTTCACATTACGCAAGTAGGCGATGTCAATTCTGCCCCAACGGGACGAGCAGATATCATCCTGCGGTTTGCTTTTAGTCCGCCTAACAATAGAGGTATGCAAGCAGTAGCTGTAACTGCGATTCGCGGCGGCTCACAAACAACCACCAAAACTACAGTTAATAACAGCTTAATTGCCAGCACTCCGCTGAATTCAAATCCTGTTTTGAATACAGTACCTGTCGGAGGCTCTAACTTAACTGTATTTGCCGGTTTGCGAGAAGATCCGTTTTTCTTTGATGTCGAACAGTTTTTCCGGGTTCGGGCTGGAGCTTTAGGAACCGGGGCAAAAGTAGGTTTTAAGCAACCAAATCAAGCTCTCGATTTTGCCAAAGGTTACAACGTAAATACAATTGCGGTGCGGGTTCCGAAAGCATTTTTGCAAGCAGGAACAGGAGCTAATACTTTTGATGTTTGGTCAACTGTTTCGATTAGAGATGGAGCTGGCGGTTTCAAACAGTTTGAGAGATTGGCAAGACCTGGGATTAATGAGGCTTTGATAGTTACTCCCGCGTTTTTGGAAGCATTTAATACTATTCCTCCGAGATTGGATTTGAGTGCTGCTGCTGCTCCAGTGCGCCAGGAAGCTGTTGCGACTCTGAATGCTGTCGATCTGTTGGACAACCGCGATAATGTGGATGCAAATGCGATCGCCCGAGCGTTTTTGCCGGATGTGATGCGGATCGATACTACCAAAGCAAGCGGCTATGCTAGCGCTACAAATGCCCAAGGAAGTTTGATTGGAGGGCGGATGCTTCTGGATGATGTTGTTGATATCACTCTGGGGGCTTTGGTAGGTTCTCCGGTTAGCGATAACGTTTCTTATAACGGAACGCCGGGAAATCCGGCTCAGGGACACAAGCCTTTACAACCGAGTTTTCCTTATTTGGCTTTGCCGAATTAGTCATTAGTAGAATGTAGGGTGCGTCGCTGTGAAATTTTTAATGAAATTTGCAGATTCTAGATGGCGACGCACCTTACCGCAAGAGAAAAAGCTTTTTTTGACCGCAGATAAACGCCGATAAACGCAGATGTATGAAAACAAAAATTGGACAAATAAAAAAAACGGATATTTTTTGGTTGTGGCTGCTAATCGTAGTTCCTGTATTTGGGATTGCAGTAGTTAATTTGCCGCCTAATTTGCGTTTGATTTCGGCTATTTTTGCCGAAAAAAGTCCGGCTGGTCTCGATGCTAATTACCGCTACCATTTTTCGGAAGTTTTGAGAAATAATCCCAGTCAAAAAGAAGCACTTCAGCAAGAAATTGCGTTTTACCAGCAGCGGCTGGCTGTGGATGCAAAAAGCGGTTTGAACCGGGCTGCATTGGCTGGAGTTTATTTGAAAATGGGTCGCGTTACTGGTGAGGGAAGTTGGTTTTTGTTGGCCCAACAAGCGGCGAATCGATCGATCGCCGATTTGCCTTTTGACAACAAAGGTGCGCTGTTAGTTTTAGCTCGAATTGCGGAAGCCAGACACGATTTTCCGACTGCTTTGCGTTTGGCCAAACAAGTGGGTTTCGACAATGAAGATGCGATCGCCCTTGCAGTTACATCTCACTTAGCCGCGGGGAAAGTGAGCGAGGCTAGTGCGGCCGCAGAAACCTTAGTTAACAAGCTTCCCAACTTGGGTTCTCTCACTTTGAGAGCGTTAGTGAGAGAAGCCCAGGGCCGAGATGCTGGGGTTTTGCAGGATTACCAGCAAGCAATGGCGCTGGAGGAACCGGGAGAGGTTGCGGGTTCGGCGCGGGTGCGATCGCTCTTGGGTCGATTTTACGTGCGCCGAGGGCAGCTACAGCAGGCGAAAGCGCTGTTTTTGGAAAGTTTGCGGTTGGTTCCCCGCTACCCGCTGGCGCTGATTTATCTGGCGGATTTAGAAGTGCGATCGGGCAATTACCGAGAAGCGGAACGCTATTACAGCAAGGTTTCTGCCTATTCTGGGGGGGCTGCGACGGTGTTCGATCGCACTGTCGATCGCGGTATGGCGAGGGTGAAGGAGTTGCGGGGAGATGCGATCGAATCCCGGCGACTTCGCGACAAAGCAGAAGCAGGGCTGCGACAGGAACAGGCTTCCGGCGGTTTCGGACACCGCCGGGATTTGGCCGGTTTGCTGCTGGAAAAAGGGCGATCGCAGGATGTCGCCGAAGCGCTGGCTTTAATGCAGCAGGAGGTGAAAATTCGCAGGGATGCTTTGACGTTGGATACTTTAGCCTGGGCGCTTGCGAGTGCTGGTGAGTGGGAAAAGGCCGATCGAGTGATGGCCGAGATTTTGCGATCGGGAATTCGAGATGCGGGTATATTTTATCGCGCAAGTGCGATCGCCCGTAATTTGGGTAAGGATGCTGAATCTCGCGCTTATTTGCAAAAAGCCAAGGAAATTGATTCTAGCTTCGATGTGCGATCGGGCCAAGCATTAGGTTTAGGAAATAATGATTTTTGAGACCAATCAAAACTATCGATCTCTCTCTTCTATTCCTCTGCGCTCTCTGTGGCCCCTGCGGTTCAATCATCTATCAAGAAAAATATTTATGCAAAACAAATTAAACCGATCTCCCAAAAATCTTATCCTATTTTTCGCAACACTTTCATTGCTACTAACAATCTCAATCCGGCCAGCTTACCCTCACTGGGCAGACTTATCCGTAGTCGAAATAACAGTCAGCGATTTACATACCGAAATCACCTTAACTTACCCAACCGGCTTAACCAAATTCGCAGACGACAATCGAGACAGCCAGCTACAACCCGCCGAAGTCCTCCGCCACCAAGCACAACTCGAAACATTTTTCGGCCAGCAAATTGCGATCGCCAACAGCAGCCGCATTCCAGGAACGGTAGCCGTCAAACCCTTAGAAATAGCAGCAAAAACTGCCAGCTTAATCCAGCAGCCAAACACCCACAGCACTGTAATTTTAGACTACACCTGGCCGCAGTCTGCTCAAACTCAAACACCAAATTTACCAGGCTCAAATTTAACAACAAAAAATCTCTTGCGAATCAGCTACAATCTATTCTTGCCTGGAGTAGCCACAGCTAGCTGTCAGGCTACTATTGTACAAGCAGGCGCTGTAAAAAGCTTTGTCTTTACGCCGCAAAATCGGGAATTTGTATTAGGAGGAAATGAATCAATCTGGGATTCGGGTTGGAGTTGGCTGCTAGCAATAGGCGGAGCATTTGTTTGGGGTGCTGTACACGCGATGTCGCCAGGGCACGGAAAAACAATCGTAGGTGCTTATTTAGTCGGTTCGCGCGCTACTGGGTTACACGCTTTATTTTTAGCAGCAACAACTACAATTACTCATACTGCTGGCGTGTTTGCTGTCGGCGGAATCACTCTGTTTGCTTCTCATTTAATCGACCCCGAAAAACTCCATCCTTGGTTGAGTTTAATTTCTGGTTTGTTGGTAGCTTTTATTGGATTTAAGTTACTGTCAGAAAAACTAAAAAATGGGTTCGCAATGAGGAGTGAATTCTTCAGAAATCTCAAAAATAAAATTCTTAGCATGATTGCAGCAGATTCCACGTCGATCGAGTATACCCCCGATCGATCGCTCCCCGTAGGGACGCGGCATTGCCGCGT
>JAUBOG010000152.1:0-13114 GCA_036700105.1 Microcoleus occultus BM001215583 | reverse complement strand
ACGAAGTCGATGCGGTTTCCGTGTCGTGCGATCCAGACTGTTTGCGGCATGAGTTTGTTTTAGTTTGGCTTCTAAGTTTAATATTATATCAAAGATGCTGAAGTTTATGAAGAAGGATGAAACAGGGATGGACGATGAGCTTCGGTCGGAATACGATTTGAGGAAGTTGCGTGTAAGAAAGGTCGGATCTGGACGAAAGAGTTTTGGCGGTGTAAATATTCGTTTGGAACCGGATGTTGCAGAGATGTTTCCCGATTCTGAAGCAGTAAATGAAGCTCTGCGGTTTTTGATTAGAATTACTAAAGAAAACGTGGTATCTGAGAAATAAGCTCACGAAGTAAGCCCCCGAATCGATCCGTGGGGTCGCTTTAAAGTCTTTAATTAATTTTATCGCAACGATGCGTTATAGTAATATCAAATCCGGCTGCGCCGGAATGACAAGCGAGGACACGGCTACGCCAGATTAATTGTAGGGACACGGCACTGCCGTGTCCTGATTTCGGGTTATATTAATTCGGATGCAACCGGAATTGATGCAACTATTTGACACTGCGCTAAAATTAAATCAGTCACTCTCTATTGTCCAATGGCTCAATCTATAAAGCAACTCCACGCCCAAATTCAAGCGATGCCCAGCGATTCGGTAAAGGCGATCGTACTTTCATGGCTGAATCAGTCCAACGGTAATCTCGGCGACTTTGAACGCCTAATCGCAGAAATTGCCGAGGAAACGGAGGGATATGAGTGGGGAGAAATTGACACAGCAAACGAGTTTCAACCCCTGGGCGAAGAAGAAACGATCGCCAAGAGTCTCTCCGTCTTGCAAGATTACCAGACAAACAAGACAGGCGTTGAGCACGATCGGGTTAAGCAATGGGCAGATAGTCTGGGGAGCGATCGCGAATTGCCATGCCCTCAGTAATTTGGACGCGCCCAGCTCTAGCAGCACTCGATCGGCATCGCCAATTCCTTGCTGAAACTGACCCCAATCTTGCTGTTAAAGCCATTCAAAAGATTGTAGAGGTGGGAGAAAGTTTGCAGACATACCCGCAAAGAGGTGCGCTTGTTGAACAAACCCCTGGTCTGCGGAAACTAATTGTGACTTTTGGGAAAGTTGGTTTTGTTCTGCATTACGCTATCTTAAACGATGAAGTCCTGATTTTACAGATTTACCACGGACGACAACAATGTCCCACCTAAATTGCCTCTTCCGCTCAAAAATATGCAAATTACTGACAGCGATCGCGCTACCATTCGCTCAGTCGTAGAACAGCAACTGCAAGCATTTCAAAAAGACGATGCTGCTGGGGCTTTTGCCTTCGCCAGCCCCGGAATTCAGCAGCAGTTTCGCACCGCCGAAAACTTTATGCACATGGTAAAAATTGCCTATCAAGCTGTCTACCATCCGCGATCGGTATTATTTGAAAACCTCGCCGCTGTAGAAGGAATTCCCGCCCAGCCGGTGCTGTTGCTCGACTCCGAAGGCATACCAGTCAGAGCAATTTATGTTATGGAAAAACAGTTTGATAATAGTTGGCGCATTAATGGCTGTTATTTGGTTCCCCTAACAGAAGAATAAGTGAGGGTTACTTTGATTCTGAGCTTTTTTTGCTAACTCGCAGCATCTTATTTCCGCCTTTTTGAAACTCGTAGGGAGCCTCTTGAATTTCTACAGTAAAATTTCTGTTTTTCAATTCGGCAATCACTGGGTTTAAGCGCTCGGATTCCTCGCCGCTAAAACTCTGCAGCAGCGGAAATACCCGCACTTCCTTGGCGACACGACACATTTCTGCGATCGCTTCCAGATGAAATTCTTCCGAAAGCAGGTGAGAATAAGCAAATAGAAAATGGCTGCACAAAGCTAAATCAAATTGACCGTTCTCGAAAGGCAAAACAGGCAGCTCAGCAGTGATGTAGCGGCCTTGCTCAAAGCCGGAGGGAAAATCTTCTAAAAATTCCTGCATCGCCTTCATTCGCACTTCGCCTAGCTGATACGGCGATTCAAAATTGTTCCACAGGTAGCCGTCTGCATTTGCCTTAACGCCGTCAATCACAGTTTGATATGTTTCTTGGATGCGATCGCCAATTTCCACCGCAGAAAACTGATAAACTGGATCGCAAGAAATTACCTTTCTACCTTGGCGAGTCATTTCGGCATTGAAACTCGCCGGCCCGCCCGCACAGTCAAGTATTGCTAGCTTGAGGTCACTTGATGTCAAGCTAAACATTCCGATGTATTCGTCCAAACAGCGACCCCAAGGAATCACCTTATCCAGCTTAAGTCCCACGTATTTTTGACTCGCAAATAAGAGTAGATAATTATTATATCAAGGAATTGGTGCAAGCTTTACGTTTTCTTTACAAACCGAGGGCGAAATTGCTAAGTACGATCGCGCAATGTTTATGATTCCACCTCTGGATTTTGCAGCGCAGCGAGGCTAGACTTGACAACAGAGAAAATCAATTAAAATCAATTAACCAAATCGCTCTCAATCGGCACACTGGAACCAGGGAACAAAGATGAAACATACCGTTAAAACCGCCACAAGTCTTAGTTTGTCAGCATTTCTGCTACTGAGCAGTTCCCTGCCCAGTATAGCTCAGTTGCCAGCCATCCGAAATCCTGCGCCCGCTCGCAACCCAAATCCGCCGAGAGTTCCGCCGCCGCCGCCTCCGGGTTCGAGTTTGCCGCCGCTGGGCAATTTGGGTTCGCTGACACAAGAAGCAGCTTATACTTTAGGCCCGGGCGATCGGATTGCTTTAGATATTTTCGGCGTCCCAGAATTTAGCAAAGAATATCAAGTATTAGTTGACGGTACGCTCAATTTGCCGATCATTCGCAGCGTCTCAATTCAAGGGCTGACACTGCAACAAGCTGCTAACGTCATTACCCAGCGATACGAACCTTTCATTAATGTTCCCGTTGTCACCGTAACTTTGATGGTTGCTAGACCCCTAAATATAGGGATTGCAGGTGAAGTTACTCGCCCGGGTTCCTACAAAATTAATCCTGTCAGAGAAGGAACCGGAGGAGGAGTAAAATTCCCGACTTTGATGGAAATGCTGCAACTTGCAAGAGGCGTGACATCAGCAGGAGATATGCGAAGAGTGGAAATTCGCCGTCCCCGCAGAGGCGGGCCGGAGCAAGTTACTACTGTTAATTTGCAGGATTTTTTAGACACGGGAAATTTGCGCCAAGATGTCACGATTCGAGATGGAGATACAATTTTTGTACCGACAGCAAGTGCCCTGAATACTCAAGAAGTCCGTCAAAGAGCCAGTGCTAATTTTTCCGCTGATATTACTAAACCAATTGGCGTGGTAATTGTCGGGGAAGTGAACCGGCCGGGGCCTTATACTATATCTGCTGCTGATTTGCGATCGACCAACCAGCAAACAGACCTGAGTTTTGTCAGCATCGAGCAACAGCAGGGAGCCGTTGTCGGTTTGCCAACCATAACTAGAGCGCTCAAAATTGCCGGCGGTATTACCACAGAAGCTGACATTCGCCGAGTACAAATCCGCCGCCAAATCAGAGGAGGTACTGAACAAACTATCATGGTAAATCTCTGGGATTTGCTGCAAAAAGGTGATGCAACCCAAGATGTTTTGCTGCAAGAAGGAGATAGCATAATTATCCCGACAGCACCTGCTGTAGATTTAGCGGAAGTTTCTCAAGTTGCAACTAGCAGTTTTGCGCCGAACGCGATCAGCATCAATATTGTAGGAGAAGTAATTAGGCCTGGGGCTTTGCAGGTGCGGCCGAATACTTCACTGCATCAAGCTTTGCTAACTGCCGGCAGTTTCAACCAATTGCGGGCCAAAAAAGATAAGGTTGAATTGCTGCGTTTGAATCCCAACGGTACTGTTTCTCGCCGCACTATCGAGGTGGATTTTGCTCAAGGGTTGAATCCTGACAATAATCCAACTCTCCGCAACAGCGATGTGATTCTCGTAGCGCGATCGGGCTATACTAGGGTAGCAGACAATATCAACAGTTTCTTGCAGCCGATCGCAGGAGTTGCAGGTGTCATCAACACTGTTAGCGGCGTTTTTACTGGGTTTCAAACAACTATCAACGCTTTTCAGAACTTATTTTTGGGAGGAGACTTCGAGCGGCGAAATCAACTCAGACAGCTTCGCGAACAGCGTGAAGACAGACAACAGCAACGTGAAGACAGAGAGCTAGAAAGAGCGATACAACGTGAAGAAAGACAACTGCAAGCCGAAGAGAGATTGCGGCAAGCAGAAGACAGGAGACTGCAACTTGAAGACAGACAGCGGCAAATAAATCTAGAGAATCGCCAACTAGAAATCCAGCAGCAGCAACTGCAACTGCAAAATCAGCAGCAGCAGCAAATGCAGCCGCAGCAAATTCAGCCTGCTCCTTGAGGATTATAAAACGGAATGTCCAAATCCCCGACTTCTTTAATAAGTTGGGGAGCTAATACTAAGCTTTCAGGATTGATGCAAATTGCTCGAAATTGCGATCGTCTTTTCAGGATAACTAATCAGCGTTGCTGAATTTAGGTATGATTCACTCGCTATAGCAATCCCTGAAATTTAGTAGGGGCAATTCATGAATTGCCCCTACCCTAAATTTCGGAGGCAAATCATACTCCTTTCTCAGCAACACCAATTAATCAACCTTTGGCCTCCAACAATTCCGGCTGCAAAACCTGATTTAATTTGCCGCTGCGAAACCCCTCCAAATCCAAAGTCGCGTATACAAAACCAAACTCTTGAAACACCGCGACTAATGCAGGCAAATCCGCATCCTTCACAAACTGCTGAATCTCCTCCGCTGGTAACTCAATTCGCGCCGTATCTCCATCCGATCGCACTCGCAGATTTTTCAGCCCCAACTGCCGCAAATACCGTTCGGCGCGCCCCACTCTTTGCAACTTGGCGACGGTGATTTCTTCGCCGTAGGGAAAGCGCGAACTCAGACAAGGTTGCGCCGGTTTGTCCCACCAAGGCAAACCCAATTCTTTGGCTAATTGCCGCACTTCAAATTTAGTAATTCCTACTTCTGCTAAGGGCGATCGGGCGCCCCGTTCCTTCGCCGCCGCAATCCCCGGGCGGTAATCCTTTAAATCGTCAGCATTAACCCCATCCACCACATAAGGATAACCCTTGGCGAGTGCTAGCGGTTTCAAAGTATCGTGCAGTTCGCTTTTACAGAAATAGCAGCGGTTAACCGGGTTAGAAGTGTAATTGGGATTTGCCATTTCCTGAGTTTCTACTTCTTCGTGAACGATGCCAATTTCTGCTGCTTGAATCCGCGCATCTTCTAAATCTTCTGGCAATAAAGACGGGGAAACTGCTGTCACGGCCAAAGCGCGATCGCCCAACACGTCAAAAGCGATTTTTGCCACCAAAGTGCTGTCAATGCCCCCAGAGTACGCAATCAGCGCACGTTCCATCTGCGCGAAAATATCTTTTAATTGTTCTAGTTTTTCCACTAACATAATTTCAACTTTTATTACTGCTATTCTGGATCGATGCCGAGGGCTGCCAATCGCGCCAAAAGCTCTTGATTGCGCTGTCTTTCCTGTTCCAGCAGCGTCTGGGCGGACTCTTTATCTTGCTGTTCGCGATCGGCCCGCTGGCTTTCGGCTTCGGCCCGCTGGCGTTCCTCTTCGGCCCGCTGGCGTTCATATTCGGCCCGCTGGCGTTCATTTTGGGCTCGTTCTTCCGGCCACAAAAGCAACTCGCCGGCAGCATTCCACCAGCGCAGCCAACATCCCGTTCTACCTTCGCGAGTTCCCTGCCAAACTCCCAAAAATAGATTTAATCCAGGTATTAAATAACGGCCGTTTTCATCAGGATTTTGATTGTCGTAGCGCTCTGATTCCAGCGCATAAACTTCTATTCTGCCTGTGTGCGGCCGAAAAATGACATAGCGCGGAACTTTGATTACTTGTTCGTAAAAAAACCACTTGCCGATTTCTTCTGTGTGTTCGACAGAGTATTCCTCGCCGTAAGTAGCTGATAGAAATTCCATCACTACAAAAGGGACTGTTCCTTCGGTATGAGGCGTGTAACTGCGGCGGGGATAGCTGTGCGGCCAAGGTTGAACCGGCTGCACGTACATCCAGTCTGGGGCTTTGCAAATAGTGCGATCGTCCACAGCAGCACACAAAGCAAAATTAGAAACTATCAGTGCGTCTTGCGTTAATTCCGGGGAATCAATTACAGACTGGCGCAAACCGTGAGCGAGCAAGGGATGGTCTGTATCGTCTAGGGGGTCATCTGGTAGAATAAAATCATCGGGAAGCAGCGGCCAGGTAATTTTTAGCTGCGATATCGGTTTGTGAATTGCAGCAGTCATAAGTCACCTCGTTTTACCAATAAAATTTTGAGTTTTAGTCGAGATTGCCGATCGACAACCTTGTCTATATCTTAGCGTGCTGACTCCATAATAAAATTAGTTTGCAGTGAGGATTAAAGTTCTGACTGCAAACAATTACCGCAGAAAGTGCCGAATGCGGCTTTTAAAATTCTCGGCGGGAAAATATGCCGATCGCAATTGACAGCAGCAGCACCACATAAAGCAAACCGTAGCCAGCATCTGTAATCAAACCCGCCAAGTAAGGTACTTGTCCGTAAACAGCATCGTTTCTCAAATTGAATCTGGCTAAATCCGGCAAAACCAGATAAAGTCCCATCATCAATTGTTCAATACCGGGATTTTTAGTTAACTTCCCCAAAGCCACTAAATCCCGCGTCGAGTGTCCCATCAAATAAACGCCAAATGTCAGTAAAGTTGCCAGCAGCGAACTGCTGAAAACCCCAAATAAAATCCCGACACCGGCCATGAGACAAAGTTCAAACCAGACGAAAAGCGAAGCAATTAAAATGCTGCCCAAAGGGAAAGGAATCCGGCTCAAACTCAGAATAGCCAGATACATAACAGTCATTGCTGCTACAAGCACCGCCAGCACCGCCGACAGCCCTAAATGCTTGCCGACAATTAACTCAGCGCGACTTATCGGTTTGGCAACTAACAGATAAACAGTCCGCTTTTCAATTTCTTTGTTAACCAGTCCGGTAGACACAAAAACTGTGGCAATTAGACCGAGGATGCTCATCGCAGCCAAACCGATATCTAAGATAATTTTCTTCTCGGTTGTTGCCGCCAATTCCGGTATCAACCGTACCGAGGCTCCCATCAACAAAGCAAAAATAATAATTAAGTAAAGGATGCGATCGCGAATTACTTCCCAAAATACATTGGTCGCGATTGTTAATATTCTTCTCAAATTCATTTGGGAATTGGGAATTGCGAATTGGGAATTGGGAATTGGGAATTGCGAATTGGTAAATGACAGAAACTTACAGCAGAATCCATTAGACATCCCCAATAATTATTGCGGAACAGGTACGAAAGCCGGTTCTTGACTGGCTTTTCGGGAGATGTTTATTAGCTGGCGAGACAGTCAAACTTGGCTGTCTCCGGCAGTTCCATCTTTTTGCTGTCCCGGTTTAGAGCGTTTGATAGCATCGCAAGTTACAGTCGCCCGATTCCCTGTATCGAACACCTCGCAAGACTTGGTAAACGAATATATTTCCGGTCGAAAAACCAGCCCCAGCCAAGTTGCCTGCATCTCTAACTGGTAGCGGGACTCTCCTTGGACGATCGAAGTTTTGACATCCCAGCTCGCATCTTCTGGGACTATCCCAGTTGTTTTTAAGGCTTGATTCTTCAGGAAAAATCGCTCGTTGTCAATATCTATTAACATTTGCTCTACCTGCGCCCACGGTTTTGTGCGGGCTTCATTTCGCAGGTATCGCTCCATTTCATTGAGGATGACAACTCCTCGGGAGCGATTAATAGTTGGCTGTTGAAATGTCACCACATAATCGCTTTGCCTCAAATCCTGCGATAAAACGCTCGGATATTGTTGCATCCAACCTTGAATTAAAAAGTGAAATCCAAACCAACAGGAAAACAGCAGGTGAATTAGGGTAATCATCAAAAATTGAGGGCGCACCAACGACCTGATACCTTCCCGTTTTGACTCGCTCTTCCAAATCTGTATGATAGCAAGAACTACTACTGCTATGAGCGGGCCGGATATCCATGCTATTTCCTTCCTGTCCGACGGCAATCTGATCAGCAACCACAAGCCAATTAAGATGCTTGTCACCCACGGACTCAGACTTACCCCTTTAATCACAAAAGGTTTCTGGCTGGTCAGCAAACCCATTGAAAGCGTAAAAAATAACCAGCTCATATCAAACATCAGAGTTCTTGTCCGCCAGTCAGTGACTGCCGCCACTGTCAGCAAAGCTAAAAAGATGCTGAGCAGTAAAGGCGTCTTCCAGTGGACAACTTTAGGCGGCATCATCGCCTTTTGGACTTTTTTATTGGTTTCCCAAAGGTTGTTTGTCAGCTTAGTGAGTTGCTGAGTGACATCCAAAAATTGCTTCATCATAGATTTCAATTATTGACGCTTTGCAAAAACAACACGGTTAAAATAACGACATTGCTAACAGTGTGAGCGATTAAAACTCCGCCAAATTGGGTAGTTACTTGAAAAGTCTTTTTGGGAAGACGGCGGGTGAGGGTAGCTGGTCCCAAAAACTGAGGCTTGGAAGCTTTTTTATTCCCAGCAACCATGTTTTCTACGATTTGCAATCCCTGCCATTTTGCGAGAAAAGTTATTGCTAATACTGAAACTGCTATCATAGTTATTGGGCCGTAAATATCCTGCCCTCCCCCTAATAAGATGTAACCGATCAGCCGTTCTCGCAAATCTTTGGAAATAACGCTTTCAATGCCGAAGAAAACTAACCAGCCTACGACAGTGCAGGCGAGATTGAGGATAGCTGTATATTCAACGCTGGTTTTGGGGCCGAGTTTTAGTAGTTTTTGCAGGAACCACGATTCGATCGCGATCGCCAAAAATATGATTAGAACTTGCACCAAAACAGTCCGAAATGGAAAAACACTCGCAATCATAAGGATTCAGGTATATCAGCCCGTGTTAGAGTTTAATTGTACATCACAAGCGCCATAATCTTAACCGCAAGTTTCAGTTAATGATTGGGTTTCACCGCCGAGCGAGTAAAATTGGGGGTTAAGGTTGTATCGTATAATCTTTTGAGATCGACCGACAGAATGGAAACATTAAATATTCAATGCGGGCGATCGAATACCCACCCCGAGACAGACTCAAATAACTGCAGATTATGGTAAGGAATGGCATTGGTATTCGGACAGCCTCATCCCGCTCGGAACGCGCCCAAGGTCAGATTCACGTCTACGACGGCGCAGGAAAAGGCAAGTCTCAGGCAGCTTTGGGAGTAGTGTTGCGCTCGATCGGGCTGGGTATCAATTCAGACTCGCCCACGCGAATTTTATTGCTGCGCTTTCTCAAAGGCCCCGGCCGCTCCTACGACGAAGACGGAGCAATAGAAGCCTTGCAGCGGGCATTTCCGCACTTGATCGACCAAGTGCGCACCGGCCGAGCCGAATATTTTGGGGCCGAAGCAATCACCCGCTTCGATCGCGCGGAAGCTCAGCGGGGCTGGGATATCGCCAAAGGCGCGATCGCCAGCGAACTCTATTCAGTCGTAGTCCTAGACGAACTAAACCCCGTATTGGACTTGGGTTTGCTCCCTGTTGACGAAGTAGTCCAAACCCTCAAACACAAACCAGAATATTTAGAAGTAATCGCCACAGGCCGAGCGGCCCCCGCAGCTTTGCTGGAAATTGCCGACTTGCACTCAGAAATGAAGCCCCACTATCACCCCGCAGCGGCTGAACACAATATTACAGGTATCGAAATCTACACCGGAGCGGGCAAAGGCAAGTCTACGAGCGCTTTGGGCAAAGCTTTGCAGGCGATCGGCAGGGGTATCAGCCAAGACCAATCCCACCGCGTATTAATCGTGCAGTGGCTCAAAGGCGGCACCGGTTATACAGAAGATGCGGCGATCTCGGCTTTGCGCCAAAGCTACCCGCAGCTAGTAGACCACCAGCGGTGCGGCCGAGATGCTATAGTTTGGCGGGGACAACAGCAAGAGTTAGACTGCATCGAGGCAGAACGCGGCTGGGAAATCGCCAAAACGGCGATCGCCAGCGGCTGGTACAAAACGATCATTCTCGACGAACTCAATCCCACAGTAGACTTAGAACTGCTGCCGGTAGAGCCGATCGTCGCAGCCCTGCTGCGCAAGCCCCGCGATACAGAAATTATTATCACCGGGCGCTGCCACAAACCCCACGCTTACTTTGACTTAGCAAGCGTACACTCGGAGGTATACTGTCACAAACACTACGGCGATCGGGGCGTAGAACTAAAGCGGGGCGTAGACTTTTAAAGCCTGCAGCGGTGGGCGAGTTCGATCGTACCAAAATTATTTAAACACGGCCCTGCCTGGGAAACCCAAAATTGCCGCAGATCCGGGTCACAAATCTCCCAATTTCCATTGTCTTCGCGATCGGCCCGATCGGCCTTTTATAATCTTTAATTTCCTCCCCCGGACGCGATCCCCGACCGCAAATCCAGAATGGAACATTCAGAATATCAGCCGCGTCTTGTTGAGCGTGAGCACCTGAGACAGTGCAAAAGGATTATAAAAGGGTGAAGGCATTGAAAATAAAAACTTACAAGCAAAAAGTCCGCGAGGGAGAAAGTCTAGACAGGGTTAACCCCATTAGGCTAGACTTGCGGCTGGCAAACAGGTTAAACTACAGCGGCATCCAAACATTCGGTGTTCTAGGCAGTGTCTGTAGTCGCGAAAGCGATGACCAATTAAGTAGAGGAGTGAAGCTGTAATGACAACGTTAGATGACAATCCTAATTCAATAGATTTAAACCTTCCGGGACTGGGCCCGGATACAATATTCGCCGGAGCCGGGGCGGATTTCGTGAGAACTGCCACCCTGGGCGGCAGCTTAATATTTGGCCAAGCCGATAACGATACTCTCATTTCCGTCGGCCCGAACGATACTCTGGTCGGCGGCGCAGACGAAGATTCAATCAGATCCCAGCGCAGTCCGGCTTTGCTGTTGGGCGACGCAGGCTCGGACACCATAGTCGCTGAAGCCCGCGCTACCATGTTCGGCGGTTTGGGAGAAGATTTCCTCCAAGGTACAGTCGAAGCTAACCTCATGTTCGGTAATGAGGGCGGAGACACGATGCTGGGAGGGGCGCAGAGAAGAGACTCCCTCTACGGCGGCAAGGGCAATGACTCCTTGGGCTTCTTCATCGCAGGCGGCGGCAACAACCTCGGTCTTCCCTTGTCCGGCGTCGGCTTCAGCGGGAATGAAGGCAGCAACTACCTGCGGGGCGACTTGGGCGACGACTTGGTTGTAGGTATCAACCAGAGAGATTCTCTGTTCGGCGGTAGAGGCAAGGATACCTTGCGCGGTGCGGGCAGCAGCAGCTACCTGTCTGGAGATTTGGACGATGATATCTTATTCGTTTCCAACATTACCCAGTCCAGCCCGTTTTCTGTGGACATCATCACTGTCGGCATTGAGAAAACCACTTTGCTCGGCGGTGCCGGCAACGATTCTCTCTACGGCTCGATCGGCAATTTTGGCGAAGGCAGAAACTTGTATGACGGCGGCGAAGGCAACGACACGATCAGGGTTTTTGCCACGCTGGATACCGCCCAGGGAGGTGCAGGCGACGACTTCATCGTATCCTCAACGGTAGTTGCACTTTCGAGCGTAGGCGCCCGGAGTTCATTTCCAGGCTTCGCGGGTCGCAACTTGCTCGACGGCGGAGTCGGCAACGATACGATCGCAGCAGCTTTTTTAACTGATACCATGATCGGCGGCGAAGGCAATGACAGCCTGAGCGGTACCTTTACTCAAGCCTCCGGTGGAGACGGCAACGATACTCTCGATGCTACCCGTGCCGTTTTTGCAGGTACTGGTACTGCTTTGATTACTCTCGACGGCGGGCTGGGCGCAGATCTGTTAATTGGCTACACTAGCCCTGCTAACAGCACCTTCACCGTCACCAACCTGATGAACGGCGGCGAAGGCAATGACAGAATCATCTTTGGCACCCAGCGCGATCGCATAATTGGCACCTTAGACGGTAACGACACCATCTCCTACGCTACTGGCGTCAACTTTACCGGCACAGCGGTAAACATCATTACCGATAACGTGGGCTCCAACTTCATTACTGGCAGCAACGGCACTGATGTCATCACTACCGGTGCGGGCGATGACCTCTTGTTCGGCGGCCCGGCCAATCTTCCCACCCCAAGAATTGACGGGAACGATACCTTGGATGCCGGCGCCGGAAGCGACACGCTGCTGGGCGGCTTTGGGAACGACCTATTGCTAGGAGGTGACGGTAACGACTCTCTCGGCGGCGGGCCCGGTGCAGACACGCTGATTGGCGGCAACGGCAATGACAGCTTCTACTACAACAACTTCGGCGAGGGCTTCGAGCTCACCGCCGCCGGCGTGGCGGTGGCTACCAACCCAGACCAAATCGGCGATTTTGTCGTCGGCCAAGACAAGATAATCTTGAGTCAAAGTAGCTTCCAGTTACGTCAATTGACCGAGGGGTCATCTCGAGTTGCTTCTAACGCGTTCTTAGTGATTGACACCGGTTCTTACCTCGATTCAGGAAATCCGGGGGCTGCTGCTGGCCCGCTCCTTGTTTATGAAGCTCGACTGGACGTAGACGATAACACCGGTCGCTTGCTGTACGATCCTGACGGTTCTGGAAGCCAAAGAGCCGTTATACTGGCAAACTTCAACGGCAAACCAGGCTTGACGGTGACTGATATTACCCTGATTTAATTTACGCGGCAGCGGGGGGAAGGGGTTTGAAACCAGCCATCGCCCGCGCCAACTCTCAAAACTAATCGTGCGATGTTTCGAGCTGGGGATCTGAATCCCTGGCTTTTTTATTGGCATTGCACAATTTGACGATGATTCTTGTGAGGTAGCCGTCCCGTCTGCTGTGAAAACACACGCCTTCGGGCGGGACGCCCATCCCACAAAACACATAAATATTGTTGCTTTAACAGAAGTTACCCACAGGACACGGCACTGCCGTAAATCAGGATACGGCACTGCCCATAGGTGTCAACTTAAGCTCAAACGTAATAGCGGTCTGCTGTTTGACGA
>JAUBOG010000151.1:0-13139 GCA_036700105.1 Microcoleus occultus BM001215583 | reverse complement strand
CCCAATCTTTCGGAAATTCGATCGTCCTTTCCTCGTTTCAATCCCTGGTAGGGATTTATGGGTTTTCCGGCTCGTTCGTGAAACCGACAATCCCTTTCCACTACACGTTTCAATCCCTGGTAGGGATTTATGGGTTTTCCGGCAGCTCATCAATATCATCGGCATCTTTGGTTACTTGTTTCAATCCCTGGTAGGGATTTATGGGTTTTCCGGCAATATATTCAAGTTTTCCGGTAGTATCAACTGCAACGTTTCAATCCCTGGTAGGGATTTATGGGTTTTCCGGCATTTAAAGAAGCCGGCAAAGAAGTAGCGGCTACCGCGTTTCAATCCCTGGTAGGGATTTATGGGTTTTCCGGCCGCCGGGGTCTGGGAGGCTTGAAATATAAGGTTTTCAAGGTTCATTTGCGTCTGAATGGAATCAATATATCGTTTCACCGATCGCCTGTCAAGAGGGCAAAATTTCAAATAGACCTCAAACTCTATCCCAGTATAGCTTTCAGCATTTGCGTCTGACCCCCAAGAGGCAGAAACTACTGCAAACCCAGTCCTAGTAAAGCTTTTAGCCATTAAAATTCACCCCCTCCGTTTTACACCTACAGCCAGACGCAAAATCAAACCATAAAGATCGTAGTATCCAGCGGTGCCCTGCCGCCAATCCGCTCGATCTTGCCCTGACAGCAAGCGCACAAATAATGAAACATGATACTGTCCTCTTCCGACTTAATCACCCTGTTCAGACGTTGGCGCATTCGGGCATACTGGGTATCCGTCACCTCGCAATGAAACACCGAATACTGCTTCCATTCCCCATAAGACTTGAGAATCTTGTGAATCTTAGTGCGGCGCTTGTCCTCAGATATATCGTAGCAAACCAGAACAAACATAACTTTATTCCTCTCCCTATTTCAGAATCAAAGGCGGATACTGATCGACTTCACCCATCAAATACTTAGCCATCAGCCGCCCTTGAATTTCAAACGCTTCTTGATAGGTACACAACTTTCCCATCACTGGATGCTTGAACTTTGACTGTTTCTTTTCCTCGTAAAGCCGCAAGAAATTGTGCAGCGCTTCTTTTGTCAAAGAAACCGCGCCGCTCAACGGTTCTGCTGTAAAATCATCAGGGGAAACTTTGTGCAAATTGATCGCAGACAACACCACAGCATCAACTACCAAAGGTCGAAATTCTTCCATCAAATCCAGCGCTAAAGAAGGACGCCCGTAGCGCTCGAAATGCAAGTATCCCAAATACGGATCGAACCCCACAATATTCACCGCACTTTGAACATCGTGTCGCAGCAGAGAATATCCCAAACTTAACAGAGAATTTACCGGATCGGTCGGCGGACGACGGCGACGAACTTCAAAGCTAAATTCCGGCACGCGAATCAGTTGATTAAAGCAGCCAAAATAAGTAGCACTCCCCGCCCCTTCTAATCCTCGCAGAGAATTAATACTCGAAGTTTTATCGATTGACGCGATGACTTGTTTCAATTGGGCGATAGATTTTTCAAAGTCCTGGGGAGAATATTTGCGCTGACATTCCAACAAAGTAGTGCGGTAATTTTTGAGCTTTCCCCGTACAAATCCCCTGACTAAATGTACGGATTTTTCCGATTCCCCAGCCGCTTGCCACTGAGCTTTTCGCACAAAGATATTTTTCGTCATTTCCGGTTCCAACCTCCCCAAATAGCGTCCGTTTACAGTCAGAAAACTTAAAGGAATGTGACGTTCCAAAAGTTCCACAACTACAGCCGGCGAAACTGTGGCGCGTCCCAAAGCAACAACGCCATCAATTTTAATTAACGGCACATCCAACAGATTTGTTTTGTCTGCTTTGACGGTAAGGCGTTCGTCAACTTTGCCGATAAACGCATCTTCTTGAGTGATGTAAACTGTTCCCATTGTGAATTCTCCTATTCGCAGGTTAATTTGCTTCTTGATAGCGCCGGACTTTCTCAGCAGCTTGCGGCAAACACTGCTGGTAAAGGCTGCAACCCTGACACCGTTTGCTGTAATTTGCTGGCGGCATTTTGCCAGTTTGCATCAAAATTTGGATAGCAGAAATAGTCATAACTGTCTCCCGTCTCAACTCCTCAGAAATCTCCACTAATTGCCGCTGGTGCGACTGCGCGTAATACACGTATCCAGTCGCAATACTTTTCCCAGTCATCTCCTCCAAACACAAAGCTTGCGCGCAAACCTGCAACTCATCATTATCCCATTCCCCCTTGCGCCCGCGCTTGTACTCGACGGGATACAACTCGCCGCCGGTTGATTCAATCAAATCCGATTTCCCAATCAGCATATACTTTTCAGACTTCAGCCAAATCGCCCGAATTTGCCAAGTTTCATCGCGGTTGATTTGACTGAGAGTGTGAACGCGATCGTGCAAACTTGTGCCTTCGATGGTATACTGGTTATCTGTGAATTCTCCCGCGCAAGACATTCGCCAACAGCGGTGAGGACAGTAAGAGTATTGGTTCAGAAGTGCGATCGAAATGTAATCAGAATCATTCATAATTGCAATAATTTGTGCTAACAACTCTTATCTCTTAGTCGGGCGTTGCGCCGACTTTGTTTGACAAGAAGCGATTTCAATCGCCGAATTTCTGCTGGGAATTATTTAACAATAATTCGCCGAGTCATTCCCATCCCCATCGGAGTCTTCCGCCCCACCCCGCAGTAAAGCGCAAAATCAGCCAAAGCATTAATTTGCTTGATAGCCAAAGGTTCCGCATCTCCCAAAATCCGATAGCTAACCTCCCCAACCATCCCCACAAAATTGATTTCATAGTTAGTCACTCTTTCGCTTTTGATATTGACAAATGTCGAAAAAAGTGCATCCAATGAAAGAGCGGGAATCTCGATCCCGCTGTACTTATTCCAGCGACTGAGAAGACTGTTGAAAACGCATTCTCTAGTCGGAATCACCGAATCGAATTTCCCCTGCCGAAAAGTAGTCGGAGTCGCAAAACTGAAGGCAATTAAGCGGTTTGTTTCGGAAGCGCGATCGTACAATTGAGAGTAACTGCAAGCATTAGCCCAAGGTTGGTCTGCTTGAGGCGTACCGAGGATATTGGCGATCGACAAATCAGCAGGCCCCAAATGCCACGGCTTGGAGGGATTGAGATTCAGCCAAAGATTGGTTAATTTGCTGAATAAAGTGTCATCAAGCAGACTAATGCGCCACCAACAGGGAGCATATTGGGGAATCGATTCTGCGTGTTCCCATTGCAGGGAATGGTGTTTTTTGAAAGGGCATTTTTTAGTTTGCAAAGGGCTGAGGGTGAAAGCTTTGTCGGCGGCGGCATCGTGGAGGTAGTCTCCGAGTTTTTTGTCAACGGAGCTCGCGAGGGTGAGGAAGAGGGCGTGCAAGTGTCTTCCGGTGAGGTATCCGGCGGGAATTGGGGCCAGGGGAAGGATGTTGAGGACGAGGCTGTGCGGCATGATTGTTAATGGTTGGTGTTGATTTTTTAAATGATAAAAGGCTCATCATCTGGAAGACGTAGCTGCTTGCTTTTCATTGCCATAGTTAAGATTCCTGCTAATCCGGGTAAAAACTTGTAAGTGTCTTTTTCAGCATCGTCACAAGCAATGACGATCGGATATGATACAATTCCTTGCTTTCGGAGTTGGAAAATAGCAGCAGCATTTTTGACTCCGCAAACTATTACACCAGGTAGCAAATGTTTTTCCAGCACTTTCAGCAAAGGAGTAGGTGCGATCGCACTTCCCAGCCGCCGTTCGATCCGGCAATTCGGAAAAGCAGTTAACTTGTTGAGTTCTTTCTTAAGAAACTCTTGGTAACTGTCACGATACCGCAACCTAAAATTTAATTGATAGGTTGCTTTAGCGCGGGCTGTTACTACCACAAATTCGCCAGCTTCAGCAAATTCGTAATAACGCAAAAGATGCAGAGGGTCTAAAATTGTTTCTTCGGAATCATCCAGCAATAAGCCTTGAGGGTCGCGGATCGGGAGACTTTCAAACAAGCTAGAACGAAATTGAAACAGCGGTGCATAGCTAGCTGTCCAAATCTCAGCAAAGTCTTTTAATTCTTTGCCAGCATCAGCATCTTCTTGAAACAACTTTTCAAATTGTTCTATGCTAGCTCTTTTTGCTTTGAGTTCCTCAACTTCAAGCGGATAGTGAACCTCTAAAAACTTTTTGACAAAAGCTTGACCGCCCTTGATGTATTTCCACTGACTTTTGAGAGTGAGTTTTTTCGCAGAGACTTGGACAATCTCTTCCGCCCCGCGCAGAGTTCGCATTCGGTGGCGGTAATAGTCCCAGTCGCGATTTCCTCCGAGTGTTTCTTTCAGAGTATTGAAAAGTTGCAGTATTAATTCGATACCGGGTAAATTCTCAAATTTTTCTTCGAGTTCTAACAGAGGACGGGCAATTTCTAGAAATGCTTCGGAACGCCAATAAACGTCTATAAAAGGTTTGTCTAGACAGGGAATACTATCAAGCATTTGTTTGAGTGCGACGCGTCCTCCCGCACAATCTAGGGTGGATAAACCTTGTTCCCAAGCCTTTTCTGGTAAATAGCCGATCGCCTCTGAATCAATGTTAGTTTCAGACTTGCCCAATACCCGTCCAACTCGTCCCAATCGCTGCCAAAATGAAAAGCGATCGCGACTGGAAAAAATCAACCAATCCAAGTTTTGTCGCGTCGGTGCAGGCTTTCTTTCAAAGTTAAATCCGACATCTACGGTGCTTGTTGCTAAAATAATCGGGCATTGCATCGCCCGTTTCCTGTCTGCTTTAGGTGCAGGACCAGTAATTCGACCGATGACATTACCAAGTCCTCTTTGTTTCAGCAAGTGGTATAGATCGTTAATGTTAACAAGAGCATCCAAAATTACAGCACCATTTTGATCTGGATTCTCCTGAAAACGTTTAGTCACTTCATCTGCTAATTCTAGCAACCACTCGTCTCTTTCAGGCTGCGAGCGCAATTCCAGATTAACCGCCGTTTGCGACGGTAAAAGATTAGAATTGCCAGTTTCTTCATTAATCCAGGCTATTCTGACACCCTTGAATTCTAAATTTTTCAATGCTAACTCGCAAGCTGGTTCCGGTGTTGCTGTCAGCAAAACTACTCGCCGCCCGTATTCAAAAAAACCGAAAACGTAAGAATAAGCTAGATAAAACAGCAAGCTAACCAACTGTTTGGCGTCATATAGATGAAATTCATCAAAAATGACCGTACCAAACTTTTGATAAAAAGCACTGGCGATGTTTGTGCGATCGTTCTTGTTGTAGGCAAAAAAAGTCGCGTAGTAGAAAATATCAGGATTTGTTACCAAGATAATCGGTCGATTAGCCCCAACATCTGAGAAAACTGTAGCCGGATTCCGCAATACATTGTACAGCTTCTCACCAGGGCGGTTGCTAACATCATTAGGCCATTCCCTCACTTCTTTAGCAGAAGCAGATTTCACAACGTGACGCAAACCTGCGGCGCGGACAAATTTTTCTAAAGCTTCGCGCTGTTGTTCTACTAAGGCATTAGTCGGCGCGATATAGACAGCACTTTGAGTTGGATTGTGCAGTAATACTGTACAACTAGCTTCCGTTTTTCCAGTGCCAGTTGGCGACGAGTTGAGAACAATATCGGCATTCCGAGACTGTTCAAATACATCAACTTGATGCTGTAGTGCATTCTTCATAAATGCCAATTCTTTTGGTAGCGATGCACAAGCTGAAATACTTCGAGGTTCTAGCTTAATAACTAATCTTTCATTAGCCATTTTATCTGCCTCCGCAACAGAAATATAAATTGGCGGGAACAATTATTTCACCAATCTGCCAAGCTGCACCTCGAAAGGAAAGATTTTTCAGCAAAGGTGCTGGTGGCATGGATATTAAATCGAATGACAAAAGCTCTAAATTTGGCGGTAAATCGGCTACACTTAAATAAGCTTGACTTTGATAGTCGCCGATCGGCAAAACAGCTATTGCAAGTTCAGATAAAACATTCACCTTGACTTTACTCATGAATTTACCCACGCGAATGTAATCGGGTAAGTCGCAATTTCCAAAGACTACAGTTTGAAACTTATTGCCGCGTTCAATCATCCGCAACCGTCCGGTTTGAGGGAAATTACTTGCTCTGAATGAACTCGGCTTTTTCCCTTGTCGCTGAATTGGTAAATCTTCACGGGCTGTAGCGACGCGGTTATTAGTCATCGCGTACCAATAAGCATCAGAAAGTGCATTGAATCGCTCAAATCTGAATGTTACTCTGCCGTTGATTGGCGAAGCTGGCAATACATAACAAGCTTGTGCGATCGGTTCTAAATCTTCTTTGTAGGTTGGTCGTCCTGTTGCCTCACCTTGAAGGCGATAGGGGGAACTTACCCAGCCCAAAGCATAGGCAAGAGCATAGTTCCCGATCGCACCTTCAGTGTAATAGGTATCAGACAACTCCCTAGAGGCAAAAAAGACTGGTTCTGCACACCACAGCTCGACTATTTTTGCCTTTTCAAACGGAAGTGTTGACATAGATTAACTCTCTGTTTCTACAGGTGTCTTTTTACTTTTGTTTTTGCTCTTTTTCTCAGCAGGAGGCTGGCGGAAAGGTTCATAGGATTTGTTCAATCGCTTCAGGAAATCATCGCGTTCTGTTTCTGACCAGTGGCGGTCTACATCTGCAATTAAACTATCTAATTCATCCTGAGAAAGCTGCATCGAAACTCCGCGCTTGTTAGTCCAAGTTGCAATGACTTGTTTGATGGCTGCACTCAACACATCAGTATCGAAAGGATGCTCTAAAGGCTTTGGCAAAGCATCATAGGTAGCTTGTACCAATTCGAGAGAACTAGGTAGTTCAGCAATGCTGCCAAACACTCCTAATATCTGGTTTTCCATCCGTCCGACGCGGCTGGAAACAGCGCCGTAGCGACTTGTTAACAGAATGTTGCCTATGACGTAGCGCAACTCGTCAGCCGTAACATCTTTGAGGGTGACGACATCAATAAAATGGACTCCCGGTTTGATATATTCACTGGTATTTAAAGCGGTTGATGGTTTGCCATTTTCATCGCGCATTGTGCCGTTTTCAAAGATAGCATTGATCGTGCGATCGCCCACAGCTTGACCCGCAGTCAAAATACTAAAAGCATCTTCAGTCCAAATCCGGCTTTTTTGAGCGCCGCCGCCTCCAGCAGCAAAACCGTAGAGAAAACAATCGACGCACATTTCGCAAGGTGCATTGGTGTTTAGCGAACAAAGAGCACCTTCTTTTGGACTTGTATAAAGCAGTTCGTGAGCTCTTAAGAATTCGCGTCCCCTGCGTCTTTCTGGTGCTACCTGTTTGCGCTTAGTCATCACCAAACGCTGCACGATGGTCTTTTTATCTTCTAAACCAGCAGGCACAAATTCGCTGCACATTGGTTCGCCTGAACCTTCGGTGCGAAAAATAGTTTCAGAATGCGTTGTCCTGAGAACAATTAAACTGACAATTCGCCCTTTGGGAAAATTTTCGTAAGCGGGAGCAAGAACAGGATTGAGCTTGTTAATTGACATGATAACCTCCTAATTAATTAAACAGATGTGGTGGTTTCAACAGAATCATTCTCCGACTCACTCTTGAGCGAACGGCGAGCATCTTCTAAGAAAAATAGATAAGCTGCTTCTAGGGTTTTTTGGTCGGTCAAAAGCTTGTCAGCGCGATCGTTGTAAACCTCTTTGTACAGCTTGCGCAAAACTCCGTAGTAT
The DNA here is from genome assembly GCA_036700105.1 of Microcoleus occultus BM001215583. Lineage (GTDB taxonomy): Bacteria > Cyanobacteriota > Cyanobacteriia > Cyanobacteriales > Microcoleaceae > Microcoleus. The sequence continues at coordinate 5,408 of JAUBOG010000151.1, read as the reverse complement.
GCTTTGATTTGCTCGTACTTAGTGTTGCCGACTCCGTGTTCGCGAATGCGATCGAGCCGAGTATGATATTGCTGTACCAAAGCTGCAAAAATTACATCCAAATCTAAATGAGCTTTTTGGGAACGGATGGCGGAAGTAAAAGCCGTAAAAGGTTCGGCTTGGGCTGTGCGTTTAAAAGAACTTCCCCAAATTTTAGATTCCGCTGCAATTTTGGCAGCTTCTTTGAGATATTGGGTTAAAAGCGTGTTTTCATCGGGCATAAGACTCTCCAGTAAACTATTCAAAGGTTCGCGAATGCGACTCCAAATTACACTCAGATTCGGTTCATCTTGTTCTCGCAAAGTCCAGCGCAGCAGCACGTAATAAAGGTCAAAAGGTTGTGCTGCTGCACGGGCTAAATCGTACAAACAATCATCGGCTTTCTGAATGCTGGCAACTGCGATCGCTAGTTGGCCGATACAGCGCAGCCGCTTGAGAATTTCCTCGGCTTCTTGACGGCTGTATTGTCCGCTTCCTAGCAAAGTTTGGAGTGCAGCCGGAATTCCCTCTACTCGGCCGTAAATATCTGATGATATTTCTACTTCTAAGTTGCCGCTGAGAGTAAAGGGAAAGCCAAACTCTAAGGATAAGGATAATTCTAAACCTAGTCGCAGTGACTTGAGCAAGGCAACAGAAGCATTAGCATCTCCCCAAACTAGAGCTTCAGTAACAGTTGCATGGATGAATTCTGGACGTTTGGGTAAGGCAATTCCTACAACTTTGTTAGCTTTAAATTCTAGAATGTTGTCTTTGTACAGCTTAAACTCGTCAACTGTTACTGTACCGCCTTCAGCATTTGTAGCGGCAAGTTGTTTTAAATGTTCTCGCCAAATCCTCAGTAATTCTGGAGAAGAACCTTTGGGTAATGCTAGGTGCAAGTAGATCGGGTCTTTTTTATTAGATGCCGGAAAATTTGCCCCGATCGCCATTAGCTGATAAGCTAAAGCAGCCATTGAGTCTGCTTGCCTTTTTGGTTCTGCGCTGCTTCCACCGGGTAAGCGATTTGAGAAAACTTGAACTTTTGTACCGGGGGGCATATTGCCAGAAACTAAGTCGTCTGTTTCGCTGAAAGTAGACCCCAGAGAACAGCGTTTGCGAGGATTTGCTTCTATATAAGCATTCAGTTCATCAACTCCGTTCCATTGAAGTGCGATCGGCAAACTCAAAGTTTTGGCAACTGCTGCGATGATTTCTTCTGAAGCCTCAGATGTTTCTGGTTTGTGGGTGCTTTCTGTTCGCAATTGGAAAGATTCGCGCAGTGCTTCGAGAATTCCTTCTAATCCTTTTTGAGCTGCTTTGGCGGCAAATAAAGGTCGCCCGTATTGTCCGTTAAATGGTTCAAGTGCTGCTCTTTGTTGCTCGGAAATACCAACATGGTTAGCAATTTTGTCCCAAACTTCTTTCGGGTTGATTCCGGCTTCTCGATAGCTGAGATAAGCGGCTTTCAATCCTTCGGCGATCGCAAATTCTTCCGCACTCCCAACAGCCAGCAAACTAACGGCTGCTGCTTTCTCCACGGCACTTGCGCCGGCAGTATCGCCCCACTTGGCAATATCTTTATTGATTTTATCTGCCTTGAATCCAGCTTTTTTCTTTTCCAATAAAGCCTGTACGTTCAGCAGCACTTCCTCAACATTTTGCTGGATGGCCGATTGAGCAATCTTAATCCCATCTTTAGTAGCCCGCACCAACCGTTCGATATTATTGCCAAAAACTCCGTCAATTTTTGCTTGCCAACAAGCAGCTATCTCCATTGTTAAATCAACTGCGGGCAAAGTTTCTCCTTCAAACAGTTCTCCATCGGGAAAAATTGCTAAGGTCGTCAACCCGTATTTTTGCAAAACTTCTTCGCAAGCCCCTAGCAACAAAGCTGTGATGTAACCTCTGTCTTCAGATACGCGCACTCGAAACAGTTTGCTGGGACGATTAAAAGCAACGGTTAATTCTTTTTGAACTTTCCGAAAACGTTCTGATTCTGGAATTCCTAAATCGAATAAATCCGCCCCTGTTAACATTGCGGCCCAGCGATCGATCGCCGGATCTTCGGGTAAAAATATCGCCGGATCGGTGCGGTTGTGCCCTGAGTGCCTTTCAATCAGCTTTCTGGCTAATTCAAAGTCATTTTCCGTGACAACAAAGCTGAGTACGCAAGCTTTTTCTAGCTGTTCTTGCAAGAAAGTTCGATTTCTGGCTAAAGTTTTGACATTCCGTTCTTGGGAATCTAATTTGTTGAGGTCGTGAACGGCTGTTGCTGCTAGCAGTACAGGTCGTTTGTCTTCGGGGACTCCGCCGATGCGGCTGACGGTCAACATGAACTGACACGCGGAGTCGAGATGTTCTGCAAGGGTTGTCCCTTTCCTGACGCCGTACTGGTGGTGGGCCGCGTGACGTTCGTAAAGCTGCGGTCGAATTTCGCTGAAATACCGTTCTTCTAAGGTTTTGGGAGGACGGTTCAAAAGTCGATGCTGGTTTGACACGATCGATTCCTCATGTAAAATTTCTTGCTTGGGACAAGCTTTTGAGTTGCCAACAACTTTTGTAATTGCAATAATTGTACTTTCTGGGTTTGCAGGCAATTGCTATTTACAATAAAGTCAATATAGCACGAATTATTTTAAGTGCAAGTATATCTTGGAAAATGCCGCGAAAAAAAGAAGCACTCACCCTTTCAGTCCCGCCGGAAACCAAAGAGCAGCTAGAGACGATCGCCCTTCGCCTCGGCATCTTCTGGGGCAAAAGTCCCAGCGTATCTGGGTTGTTGGTGGCGATCGCCCAACACCGACTTGATGTAGGCGAACCCTTTACCCTCAACTCCACCGAAGTCTCCGCCTTACAGCAAGCCATCAGACTGCTGATCGACTCAGGCTATCTCGAGCAAGCGCGATCGCTCTCGCAACTTCTGATAAGTCGGGGAAACCTCGCAGCCCCGCTGCGCCAGTCCCTCCTCCAACAAGTCATCCAACCCACCTCCGCGTGGCGCATTCAAGCCGAAGAATACATCAACGAAAAACAACCCTTTCTGGTTCTGTACCGGAATCCCAAAGGAGAGGATTTGGCATATACAGCGCGCTATGCCGAGATTTCCTTTGAGGAAAAGCGGTTTTACCTAGAAATTTGGTGCGAAGAGACTGATGACATCAAAAATCCCGATTATCCCGAACTGATCCACAATCGCTGTCTGCGGTTCGATCGCATTCAGTCGATCGTCAAAACGGACGGAAACTGGCGCGATGAAGGCTTGGATCATCTAAAAGTGTACTTGCACTTTTATTGCGGCATGGTGAAAGCCTACGAACCGAGGCCAAGAGATATCAGCAATGAAGTCGTGGGAGATATCCGCCAAGTCGTGCGGAATGTCTCTAATCCCTTCTGGCTGATGCGAGAAGTATCGCGGTATTGGGAAGATTGCGTCATTGTGTCACCAGACAGCGTGCGCGATCGCTTCCAACAAAAACTGATCGCCCTCTGCCGCCAGTACAACCTGGAAATCCGCGATTAGATCGAAGACCAAAGAAACCGGGTTTTTTTCTCTTATTAAGGGTTTGAATCCAGTATTTTGGTAAAAACCCGGTTTCTGACAACCCGCGTGTAAGTCAAAAAAAAGCAGCCCGTAAAGGCTGCACATCGAAAAAACCGTTGTTGAGTTAGAGGAGAAAACTTTTAAATCGAATTCAAATTACCGCTGTGTCGAGTTACCGCCAATTTTTACCGCCATTTTTATCTACTGCTGACTCACTTTGCCTTCAGAACAAAACTGCAAATCCTGCTTACGCTGCTGCTGAAAGTTCGTTGACCATTTTCACCCGGCCTCTGAGCACAGCACGCAGCAGGCGGTTTACGCAGCCTCTGTCTTCGTCATTCAGAGACTCGTCGAAGGCGGCGGCCATCAAACCGTAGCGATCGGCCAAAGTCAAAACGCCTGTATCGGTTACAGAAGCGAGGATTTCAGAGATAGCGCCGGGGAGGAGTTGTAAGGGGTTCATGGCAGTGCGGTTGAATTCGATAGGTTCATCATCCCCCGGTTTCCTCAAAAGATCGGTGATATTAATGAGGTTCCGAACGTGATTATTTTAGGTGTACGTAAGTGATCCGAGTAAAGTCAATGTGTGACGCGAATCACAGCGCCGCAGGTGGCGGCGCGCAATTCGATCCCGCGCCGATTTTTGGCTAGGACGGCGGACTGACGGCGTTTAGCTAAAATGAGGTTAATCTCTCAACCAGTTTAATTTTTACCCCAGTACCGAAAATGCTTGATTTTCTCAATCCCATTTTGGGCCGCAAGCCCGATCGCATCAAAGCCAATGTTGAGATTTACACTTGGCAAACCTGTCCCTACTGCATCCGCGCCAAAACACTGCTGTGGTGGAAAGGCGTAAATTACACGGAATACAAAATTGACGGCGACGAAGCGGCTAGAAAGGCAATGGCCCAACGCGCCAACGGAGGCCGCAGCGTACCCCAAATTTTCATTAACAACCAACACGTCGGCGGCTGCGATGACATTCACAAACTCGACGCAGAAGGACAATTAGATTCGCTACTAGCTCAAGTACCAGCCTAGATTGTTGTAGGGGCGGGTTCACCAACTATCTATGTTGAAAACTAAGTATCTCGTAAACCCGCCCCATCCCCACTACAAACCTTTGGCAAATTTACTTAGGTTATCTTGCCGCCATTTAGCATCGGCACGCCTGTCTGTTTGCAATTCTAAGACCCGAATCCCGTTATTTTGTAGAAAATTTAATTTTTCTTTTAACTGCTCCCAATGCTCAATTATTTGGTGTTCCACGCCGTAAGTTGCGCACAACTGAGCAAAATTTATCTGCTGCGGCGTCGCAAAAAACTCTTCAAAGGGCGGGTCAAATTTGGCAACGGGCAACATTTCAAAAATTCCGCCGCCGTTGTTATTAATTAAAATAATTGTTAGATGACCGACAAATTTATGGTTAATTAAAAAACCGTTGGTGTCGTGCAAAAGTGCTAAATCGCCTGTTAACAAAATACTGCTTTGATTGCGGTGGGCAATTCCCAAGGCTGTTGACAATGTGCCGTCTATGCCGTTAGCGCCGCGATTGAAAAATGGTTGAATTTCTAAGTTGTTCGGCTTCCAGAAAAATTCGACATCTCTGACTGGCATACTGTTGGAAATAAATATCGGTGTTCCTGCTGGCAAAATCTGGGAAAGCAGCCAGGAAACTTTGGGTTCGATGATGTTTTTAATTGATGATAATTTTTGGTCGATTGTTTGTCTGACTTGGATTTCGGTGTTGTGCCAAAGTTGGAGGGATTCGTTTGATGGAGAGGTTATAACCCCCTTCTCCGTAGGGGCAATCCCTCGTGAAGAGCCCCGATCTTGAACCCCCCCTAAC
>JAUBOG010000933.1:0-1073 GCA_036700105.1 Microcoleus occultus BM001215583 | reverse complement strand
AGTAGATGCACCCTGATTAATTAACTCCCGACCAATTTTTGGCCGGGTTTTTTTTGGGCGCGATCGAACCCAAAACCGCAAATTATCAAAACTGTCCTGAAAAAGGTGCTGTGAGGCGGTCGGAAAGCTTTAGTCCACAAAAGCAGATGGCGAGATGTGAAATAACTCTCCGAGTTTTTTAATTTGACCGACAGTTAGTTCTCTCTTCCTCATCATAACTTCGTTGAAAATCTCTTCCGTCTCAAATATTTCTAACAATTTTTCTGGTGAAACGTTATCTTCATTTATTAATGTTTTCACCAGGGCAATTCCTTTCAATGCAGGCCACTTTTCGTGTTCTTCTTCATAGTCATAGACCAGCGTACCCAACACTTTTAAATAATCCCGATCGTCGGAGGTGATACTTGCTCGATCGATAATTTCATTAATGCGAGTTTGCGTGGCGATTAATTCATCATCATTAGTGATTGGACGCGGTGGAAAGGTGGTGATGAGTTCCATATAGTAGTTGCTAGGAGTTTTTAAACCAACTGTCATTTTTCCAATTCTCCTTGTTATATTCGGCATGAGTTAGTACGCAGCGGATGAAAATTAGCTGATATTCATAATCGATAAAAGTAATGAGTCGGTAGTTGTTGCCACTGATATTGAAAATTGTAAAATTTCCTACACTATCGGCTGAGGCAAAAACTTGGCGGACTTCTGCTAGGTTTTTCCATGCTGCCTCGGACGTTCGCTGATACCATTGTAATAAATTGGGTTCTGCATTGGGGTGTTTTTCCCAAAATTCTCTCAGGGTTCTTTTGCTGATAACTCGCATAAATTTAAAAAAATCATCAGGTATCAATTCATGAAAACAAACTCATTGAGTAGATTTTAAACGGTTCTAAATGATAACTGTAAAAACGAGAACTAGATTAGTAGGTGAACCCCGATCGATAACTCCCGACCAATTTTGGCCGGGTTTTTTTGGGGCGATCGAACGAAAGGGCACAAATTCTGGCAAATTTTAGGAAAGTGTCCTGAAAGAGGTGGCGTGGAGGCGGAGACTAATTTAGTAGATGCACCCTGAT
>JAUBOG010000932.1:0-1074 GCA_036700105.1 Microcoleus occultus BM001215583 | reverse complement strand
GGCTAGGGGGGATCTCCGGGTTTTCAACTGAAGACTGAAACCCTCTGTATCTCTCGTTTATATCGAAGTCTAGATCCCCCTAAATCCCCCTTAAGAAGGGGGACTTTGAGAATGCTTCCAGTCCACCCTTGTAGGGGCGGTGCCAAAAGCGGCCGCCCTCTTAGTTTGGGGGAGTTCCGGGTTCTCTTCCCCCCGCCACCCCACAAAATCCGATTTGTAAACTTTTTTATCAACCCGATCGCGCGGCTTTCATTTGACGGATAATATCAGGTTATTTATTTTTTTCCTCCCCAGCGATCGCACCGCAAAAAACTTTACCTTTCTTTACAAACAGCAGACAAAAAGCGACGTATTAAACAAAAATTACCTGACAGACTTTAAATGCGCCGCGCGATCGACTAAAGTAAAAAAAATGGCTTTATCCGTTTATTCATCGCAAAGGAAACAAAGCTCATGGTTCAACGCGGTTCTACAGTTCGGATTCTCCGCAAAGAATCCTTCTGGTATCAAGAAGTCGGCACCGTTGCTACGGTAGACCAAAGCGGCATTAAATACCCAGTTATCGTTCGCTTTAACAACGTAAATTATGCCGGCGTCAACACCAACAACTTCGCCCAAAGCGAATTAGTGGAAGTGTCCGCACCGAAAGCCAAAGCCAAAGCAGCAACTCCAGCAGCTTCCGGCGGCAAGCAAACCACTCTCGACGAGAAAACCCGCAAAACCGGCAGCGGCGGCGCCCCCCAGCAGCCGAAAACTTCGACCGACAGCAAACCGGGTGCCGAAGTTCCCGGAAGCGTCGAAGGTTCGCCAAATCAAGGAACAGAACAGCGCTAATTGTGCCAGAACTGCCAGAAGTAGAGACTGTTTGCCGGGGTTTGAATCATCTCACCCTCGATCGAAAAATATTGGGCGGAGACGTGCTGTTAGAGAGCTCGATCGCCCGCTCAATCTCTGCGACCGATTTTTTGACAAAACTCAAAGGAAAGTCGATCGAACGCTGGTACAGACGCGGCAAATACCTCCTGGCAGAACTATCTCAAGGTAGGGGCGGTGCCCCCGTGCCCGCCCTCCCCG
>JAUBOG010000150.1:0-13161 GCA_036700105.1 Microcoleus occultus BM001215583 | reverse complement strand
GCTTTTGGAGTATCCCTACCCATTAATTGTAGGGACACTCCAAAAGCCGTGTCCTGGGTTGATATCTTGTTTCGGCAGAAACCGGGTTTTTACGAAAATCTTTCGCGAAGCAGCATCCCTGTAGTTTGCTGGCTCCGGCACAGCCTAAAAGCGCAAGTTTTTTGTCAGCAAACCCGGTTGCTTGATGTTGCGAGTGCGTCCCCAGACAAAAAAAACCCAAACCCGTTAAGGTTGGGGCGATCGCATTAAGGTGTATCTAACAAGGGATTGTGCGATCGGCCCCGATCGCCCTCTGTAAAATTAACTCGATTTCCGCCAATCGCTTCCGACAAATAATCCGCCGCAGCTTCCACCACCGCGATCGCATTTTCGTAAACCATCCGCGTCGGCCCCAAAACCCCAACACTACCCACCGGCACCGATCCCCGGCGGTAAATCGAAGAAATCAGAGTACAGCCCCGAATCGGTTCTAAGGAATTTTCCGAGCCAATGCGTACCGTTACCCGCTTCCCTGGCGTATCCAACTCAGGCGATTCAAAAATCAAAGGCCAAAGCAGTTCCTGCTCTTGTTCGAGCAGTTGCACCAGGGTTTGAACTTGCTGCAACTGCGAAAAATCCGGCAAGCGCAGCGCTTCTGCCAAACCGCCGATCAGAATCCGCGTGTAAGTTGGATTGCTTTGGCGGCTGCTCAAAGCAACCAGCATGGTTTCCATCCACTCAGCGTACAGTTCAAAGTCGCGGTCTAACTCGCTCCAGTCTACAGTCGAGAGTTCCGAGAGCGAGTGTCCCCGCAGCTTGCTGTTCAAAAAATTCGATAAAATCTGCAATTCGCGATCGACAATTTCCACATCAGGAAAATTACCTTCTGCGCCTTTGGGTAACTGCACCAAAACCGAATGAGTTTCGTAGGCATCCGTCACCACGATCAGCATCACCTTTCCCGGCTCTAGCTGCACCAGTTGCAAGTGGCGCAAGCAAGCCATATTGGTTTGCGGTATGGTAATCATCGCAATGTAACCGCTGATAGTGGCCAGGATTTGAGCAGCGCCCCGAAGTGCCGCGTCCATGCGACCGTCCGACCAATTGAGCTGATCTAGTACCTGTTCCACCTTACGGGCCAGGGTATCAGACGGCTGAATCAACTGGTCTACGTAAATTCGGTAGCCGGAGTCAGAGGGGACTCGTCCGGCTGAAGTGTGGGGCTGATAGAGCAGTCCCGCTTTTTCAAGAGTTCCCATCGCATTGCGAATTGTGGCCGGGCTGACGCTGAGGTTAAATTCGTCAGCCAAGGCTTTTGAGCCAACGGGTTCCGCTGTAGCTATGTAGTGGCGAACCGTTGCCCAAAGGATGTGTTGTTGCCGATCGGTGAGGTTAACGCGCACAGATATTTAAGTAGAATTAGAATTGAGAGTTGAAAGCCGCTATCTTCATCGAAACGTCTGTCCCAAAAGGGCGATCGGGCAGAGTTATCTATTAAACATAACAGATTTAGGCGAAGGAAGTTCGGCAACGGATTATGTAACGGATTTAACGGATTTAACGGATTGATGTTGAGGGAATAAACCAGAAGAGGGAAGAATGTTTTAACTTTTAACTTTTAACTTTCAATTTGGGAGATTCCATGAACCGAGTCTGTCCCCAATGCCCTATTCCTCGGCTGTGCTTTGCCCAATTCCCTTCAGGTGTGTTCTTTCAGAATATTTTGCAGGTAACTAGCGACTGCATCTGGCTGTTCCACCATTGCCAAATGACCGCAATCAAGCTGAAGGACATTTTCGCCACAACCTTGGAACATCCAGTGAAAGCTAGCCAAATGCAGCACGTATTTTGGTTCCATAATTTTGTCTTTAGTGCCGGCAATAAAATAAACGGGCTGCTTGAGTCGGGATACTATTTGTGGCAACAGGTGAATCTCGGCTTCTGTGGTGGAGTCCAGCAAAGCCCCCAAAGCTGCCTCTGGAGCTGCTGCCACGAAATCTCTCAAGCGCTGCCGTCCCCACGTTCGCCCGATCGAGCCTGCCACAGAATCGCGGGCAAACACGAAATCTGCTAAGGGCAAGTGAGGCAGCCAGCGGGGACGCATTTTTACTAGCTGCTTGCCGACAGCTCGAAATCGCTCGAATTCTTCCTTTAGATAGATGCCGCCGCCTGCATTGATGCAGACGACACCTTTAATGCGATCGGACAATTGGCTGGCTCCCCAAAGAGCGATCGTACCGCCCAAAGAATGTCCCACCAGCCAAGCACCAGAAATATCCAGTTTTTCGAGTAAAATTTCCAAATCGCGAGCGTAAGCTGCGGGAGTGTAGCAGGAATTGAGCGGTTCGCAACAACCGGGAGCGCTGTTGTCGCCAACCTCGTCGGATTGAGAATCGCCAAACCCGCGCAAATCGTAGGTAAGGCACTGATAGTTCGGTGCCAAGCGATCGGTCAAAGGTTGCCAGTAACGGCGGCTTAACAGCCAGCCGTGGAGAAATACCAGAACCGGGGAAGTTGCAGTCGGAGCCGTCAAATCGCAAGCGTGCCGAACCCCTAGGATGTCGATGATTGCCATAATTCTATCCTATCCCGAAATCAACAAGCCAGGTATCAGCAGTTCGATCCCTTGACTGAAAACTCAGTTTCAAGCTGAGGGGGCGCGATCCCTAAAATCGCTCGCCCAGCAATCTTTGCCGCACCCCCTCAGCAATTTTCTGCCCCAGATACTCAGGAATTAAACTTTCATTGGGCCCCAACAAGTAGAGAATCAGGCGAGTTCGTCCCCGCCAAACCAGCAAATTAGCATTTACCACCAACAAATCCTCTTGCCAGATGGCATACATAACTTTGTAAAAAAGTCCAGGCTGATTATCTGCTTCAATCAGCAGAGCTGGCAAGTGGAAAACCGGATCGACGTAGAATTCCGTTGCCACATCCTCCAAACCCGCGTCCAAATTAAACTCCACAGCCAACATCTCTTCCACCTCAAAATGCCCCGCCAACGCCTCTCGAACCGCCCTGCAGACGTTTTCTGCTGTTTTATCTGCCAGTACCTTGCCCCCGCGAGATACTACCAATTTGATAAATACCAGCATCGGCGGGTAAATTTGACCGTACAGACTCAGACTGTGAATAGTCAGTCCGTAAGCCGCGAGCACTCCAAAAATATCGCTCAGCAAAAAAGATTGGTTCCGGTAAGCAAAATGCAGGGCACTTTTGTTACCTTCGGCTCTGATTTCGATGACTGCTTGCCGAGTTTTGTAAAGTTGGTAAGCTAATTTGAGGTTTTGCAGTTGGATTTCGCTGCTGACAAATTGCTCGTAAAACTGCGGAAACGCTCGGTTAAAGCGCTTGAGAAGTTCTAGTGTAGATGGTTTTAAACCCGAAGCCATAATTGAGGAGAAGGTGCGGGAGATATACTATGTATTGACTCTCCCATGCCAAGCCGGCAATGGGATTTTAGACTTGACGATCCGAGTTTAAATTGTTTTTATCTCCTCACTAACAGCAGAAGTCAAATCGGTTTGGGAACGTATCGGTCTTAATGTCGCGGTTGCGCCATTGAGAGTGATGTGTCCCACCCAGTTTATGAGTTCCCGCGCGATGGAAAGGCACTCGCAAGAAGCAACTTTCAAACTGCCTCTATCCTGGTTCGGCAACAAATTTTACCTCAAGAGAGGGTTGTCCGGGTACAGCCCAGCAGAACAGTTCTACAAAAATAAAGGAGAACTACAAAGTGCAGACTCTAATGTTGAACGACAAATCGCTGTTTTCGGCGTAAGATGAGTGTACCGTAAACTGTTGCTCGAAAGGCTACCCTCAATTCATCCCACCCCGATCGGAGTGGGTTTATCTGTCGGGTTCTCTTTCACGTCGTCCAACTTCTACTACCTTAACCGCGCCTGCATGGGTTTTTGGAAAAACTTATTTAGTAGTTCGGAGTCCGCCTCTGTACCCCAAACAGCGGAACTTGAGGAAGATGTTGCCGTTGGAACCGGCGATCCGCTTTCCCCAACGTTTCGCAAACCCGCCAGCGGCAACGCTCGCATCTTTTTCAGCTGCGATCGGGACATTGACCTCTACGAACTCGAAGAACTCTGTAACGCAGTGGGTTGGTCCCGCCGTCCCCTGCGTAAAGTCAAAAAAGCTATTGTACACAGCTTCCTAGTCGTCTCTATGTGGGAGATGCGGGGCAGCCAGCGACGGCTGGTAGGTTTCGCCAGAGCGACTTCAGACCATGCTTTTAATGCCACGCTTTGGGATGTGGTAGTTCATCCTGACTACCAGGGTAAAGGCATGGGCAAGGCACTGATGAAATACATCATTAAAAAACTCCGCAGTGAAGATATCAGCAACATTACCTTATTTGCTGACCCCCAGGTGGTGGATTTTTACCGCAATTTGGGTTTTATGTCCGATCCGGAGGGGATTAAAGGTATGTTTTGGTATCCAGATTAGCTCGCTCGGTGTACCGAGAACGTTGATTTGTTGAGAAAATCGGCGTTGCTCGATCGGCCTATGAAAATGGCTCGCTTGCAAATTCAGCTATATTGACTGACTCCCTGGTTTCATTTTTGGCAGATTCAGTCGTTCGTACCGTAAATCAGCAACGCCGGGAAATGCACTGTTCGCGCTGCCAAACACCTGATGAGGGCTGTGCGCTGCGGTCAGTTACGCTGTGGATGTATCCCGCAGCGAAGGCATAAAGGCCGATCGAACCGCACCGCCTGAAGACAACTTCGGCCGGGAGCTGCATCGAAAGCGCAAATAAAAAAAAGCTTGACAAGCCGGCGGTTTTGTGTGTTAATAGTCAAAGGACAGCTAACTATCACACCGGGATGTAGCGCAGCTTGGTAGCGCGCCTGCTTTGGGAGCAGGATGTCGCAGGTTCAAATCCTGTCATCCCGATCGCACAATGTTAAATAATAGACTAAATGACCAACTGGCTCTGATGTTGACACTTGTTCAAAGTGAAAACCGATTGAGGCAGTTTTTACCGATCGTGCGAAGACGCCAGTCTTTGCGCTAATGTGTTTCAGGATCGCTCCTGGTGGAAAAAACATGAAATCATTAGTTCGTTTGGGTGCAATATTGGGGATTGCCGGCAGCGCTCTGCTGGGCCCGTCCCCCCTTGGCAAGATGTCTGCACTGGCACTTCCAGAGCCGCAAATTTTGGAAAAATTGCGCCCGGTACCGGTATTTACGATTACAGACGCGGCTGGTGCGCCCCTGATCGCTTCTGTTCCGAAGCAGGGTCAGGGTCAAACCGGTAATGCTTCCGTAGCGGGAATTTTCATCAGCCAGAAAGATGCTCAAGCTTTTGTCGATCAACTGAAAACGAGAAATCCTCAGTTGGCGGCCACGGTGCGCGTGATGCCGGTGTCGCTGGGGGAAATTTATCAGATCACTCAAGCAAATAAAGGCAAGCCAGAGGAAGTGCAGTTTGCTTTCGTTCCGGCTCCGCAGCAGGTACAGTCGGCTAAAACTGTACTTCAGCAGACTGGGCAACAAGTTAACGAGTTCAACGGTGTACCTCTGTTTTTGGCAAGAGGCGGCCCGGAAAATGGTTATTTGACGATTCAACGCGGTCAGCAAGAGGTGATTCCCCTGTTTTTTAACAAGGAGGAATTGCAGGGAATGGTCGAGCGTTTTAAGCAGCAGCAGCCGAACGTGACTGCCTCAATTAAGATTGAGGTGGTGAACTTGGAGAGCGTTTTGGAAGCTTTGCGCACTGAAAATGACCCATTTTTGACGCAAATGATTTTGGTTCCGTCGCGGGAGTCGCTGGAATTTGTCCGATCGCTCCAACCAGCCGGTGCTGGAAACCAAAATCCACAGGTTGCTCCAGCTCCAGCTCGGCCAGCTCCAGGCTCCCCGGCTCCAGCTCGATCGGCTCCATCTCCAGCTCCAGCTCCAGCTCGGCCGACGCGCTAATATTTAGCCAGCATTCAGCACTCAGTTAGTAGGTTGAGTTTCTCGACTCAACCTACTATTTACCAATTCCTTCTTCCTTCTTCCCAAAAAGTCCTATGTTTGTTTCTGGTTTAGAGCTTTGGCGGTGGGTGAATCAAGCGAAGGATCTGGCGATCGCCTCTGACATTCCCAATTCAGAACTCGAATGGCTGCTGATCGAGCTGGCTGGTTTGGATAAGTTGGCTCTGCGTTTGGAATCGTTTAAAGATTTGCCAAAAATTGAATTAAAGTTGCCTTTATCGGAACTTGCTCAATTGTGGGAGCGGCGCTTGCAGGAACGAGTGCCGGTGCAGTATTTAGCGGGAGTTGCACATTGGCGGAATTTTTCGCTCAAAGTAACGCCGGCGGTGCTAATTCCTCGTCCTGAAACGGAATTGCTAATCGATTTGGCTGTGGATGCTGTTAAAAGCCGTTTACAAGCAGAAAATAGCAATCCAAAATCTACCCCCCCCTTACCAAGGGGGGGAGAAGATTTAAACCAGTTCCAGCTTCGAGGGGGAGAATTTTCAAAATCGCATTGGGTGGATTTGGGAACGGGTAGCGGGGCGATCGCGATCGGTCTAGCTTCGGAGTTGACAAATACTGCGATTCATGCAGTAGATTGCAGTGCGGAAGCTTTGGCAGTTGCTCGACTGAATGCTGAGAATTTGGGCTTTGAATCGCGAGTTAATTTTTATCAAGGTTTGTGGTGGGAACCCCTAGAATTTCTCAAAGGTCGGGTTAGCGGCATGGTGTCTAACCCGCCTTACATCCCCAGCAGCACGGTGCTGACTCTGCAACCGGAAGTTTTGAAGCACGAACCTCATCTCGCCTTAGACGGCGGTTTTGACGGGTTAGATTGCATCCGGCATTTGGTAGAAACGGCTCCCGATTATTTAGAATCCGGGGGAGTTTGGTTGGTGGAGATGATGGCGGGACAAGAAACGGCAGTGGCTGATATGCTGCAAAGTCACGGGAGTTATTCCGATGTTCAGATATTTGCGGATTTGGCAGGAATCGATCGGTTTGCTTTAGCCTATCGTCTTTAGATTTCAAAAATATGCTGCAATTCTAAAATAGACTTGCATGGGATTTATTCGATCTCCGATCTTGAAATTATCTGCGTTAATCTGTGTTGATCTGCCTGACATCTGCGGTTAACTTATAAATCAAAGATTTATGCAAAATCTAAAATCTAAAACCTAAAATCTACAATCTAAAATCGGATGACTCAAGTTTCGATCGACTCCTTGATTCAAGGGGCAATTTCAGGAGATTGTATTGTCAGCTTTCCCACTGATACCGTACCCGCTTTGGCTGCGAGGCCCGATCGCGCGGAGTTGATTTTTGCGGCAAAACGGCGCAGTCAAGATAAACCGCTGATTTTGATGGCAGCATCGGCCTGCGATTTGTGGCCTTACGTGCAGGGGAGTCCGGCAGAGTTAAAATTGTGGCAGCAAGTGGCCGGGCGCTATTGGCCGGGGGCGTTAACTTTGGTGCTGCCGGCTTCGGAAAAAGTCCCGGCGGCGATGAATGCGATCGATCGAAGTACGATCGGAATACGAGTGCCTAACTTTGCCCTTGCACTCCAGATTTTAGAGCACACAGGCCCTTTGGCTACCACGAGCGCCAATTTATCCGGCCAGCCGCCCCTAGAGTCGATCGCCGAAATTGAGGCTGAGTTTCCCGAAGTCTTGACATTAGTGCCTTCTGAATTAGCAACAGCGGCAACAGCTTCGAGTTTGCCTTCGACTGTGGCGAAATGGAGCAGCGGCAATTGGGAAATATTGCGGCAAGGCACGATCGAGTTAGAATGCTAAAAGCTAAACTCCAAGGCAAAGCAATATGGCGCCGATCGGCTGGAGCGAATTTGTATATTTAGGTATGGGACTGGGACTGGGTTTGGGAAGCAGTTTGATTTGGCGCCCGCGGCAAAGAAGCTCGCAACAGCCAGAACCTGCACCCAAACTGCCACCAACGCCTCCAGAAATTCACTTAGAGGAGCTTGAGGCCCTTTCCGAGCAACTTAAGCAAACTCAATTGGCCTATCAGATGGCATCGCAGATGAGTCAATTTAAGGGGGGTTTTTTGGCTAGAACTTCTCACGAGTTGCGATCGCCCCTGAGTACGATGATTGGTACGCTGCAATTAATTTTGTCGGATTTGTGCGACGATCCTGCTGAAGAACGAGAGTTTGTCGAGCAAGCTCACATTGCGGCGCTCAAGCTGGTAAAATTAATAGATGAAATTATCTCTGTTGCTAAGACTGAACACGGCACTGACAAGATGGAAATTGAGCCGATTCAGTTAGCTAAGGTTTTTGATGAGGTTGACGATTTAACTTACTTGCAAGCTGCTAATCGCAGCATTCGTTTGGAGATATTGCCGCCCGATCCGGGGATTTATGTATTGGCAGATTGGCCGAGGTTTAGGCAAGTTTTAGTCAATTTGGTAGATACTGCGGTTGCTCAGATGGAGGAGGGCAGTATTTCTGTTTCTGCCCACGCTTCGCCGGAATCTGGATACGTTCACATCTGGGTAGACGATCAGCGTTCAGTTAGCGCTTGGAGCGAGTCTTGGGATTTGCTGCAGCACGATTTGGAGTGCGATCCTACTAAGAGCAGCGATAATTCTAAGGTGTCTTCTGGAATGAGGTTATTGATGAATCAGACTCTCTTAACTTTGATGAATGGAAAGTTGGAGGTTTTGGCCGTGCCTTCTGAGTCCGAAGAGTGCAATTTTAACCGAACTCAGTGTTCTATTCCTTTGGCAAGTTTGTGATGAAGGAAGTTCGGCAGCGGATTTTGTAACGGATGTAACGGATTTAACAGACTTGGGGAACAGCGCAACGGATTTAAGGAATGGAGGGAATATGGAAGAAGGAAATTATGGATAGGTAGTAAGGTGCGCAGTGTGCACCCTACATATTATAGATTGTGGGTAATTGATAGGTAGTAAGGTGCGCAATGCGCACCCTACATATTATAGATTGTGGGTAATTAATAGGTAGTAAGGTGCGCAATGCGCACCCTACGTATTATAGATTTGGGTGCAAGTTTTGTGCTTGTTTAACAATTAGCAGCTAGCAATTCGCCTCTGGTAATTTCTAATTCGACATTTTCTTCTAGGAGCTGATTTTCCAGTACCATTGTGGTGCTGGCGTTGTGCTGAAAACCGATGCGCTCGTAGAAGCTTTGTTTGTAAGTTGTCATCAGGTAAACTCGCTCTACTCGGCACATTCGAGGGTGACTCAAGACGGTTTGGACTAATTTGCGGCCGAGCCCTGCACCTTGGTAATCTGGGTGAATGGCGACATCCCAGATGGTGGCTCGATAGATGCCGTCTGATGTGGCCCTGGCAAAGCCGATCGCCCTGGCGCCGTCCCAAACTGTCACAACCGGTTCGCTGTTGGCGATCGCAATTTCCCAATCTTCTCTCTTGCGTTCCCTCGCCCAAAATGCGGCTGCTTTAAATAGTTCTTGAATTTGTGGGATGTCGGCGCGATCGCTCCCGATGCAAAATTGAATGTGACTGGAATCTCTAGTCGTTGATGTCATTCTTTATCTGCCTTCAATTTGTGTCTAAAGAGTGTTATTTTTACTGTCTTAGCTGGTGCTATTGTGCCGATTATTGGCATAATTACCTAGGGCAATGACAGCTCGCAAAACTACTTTTATTGATACATATTATTTAACTAATTTCAGTAAATATTAATACTTTTTGCGGCCGATTTTGACCCAAAGCTATGTGATTGGGCGACCCGATACCGCCGGGGCTGTTTCATTCTCTTGTAGGGGCCGCCCCCCGTGGCTGCCCCCAATCTCACCAAACACCTACAAAATCGTGGATGGGGAGGGTAGGCACGGGGGCACTACCCCTACAAAACAATGATTTGTATGAGAATGAAACAGCCCTGGATACCGCCGGGGCTGGCAAAAAGCACAGAAAAACCAGATCCCCGACTTCTTGAAGCAGTCGGGGATCTAAGAGCGATTTGCATCCAGGAGGGTCAGTTTTTCAGCCAGCGGGCGGCGTCTTTGGCGTGATAAGTCAAAATCAAATCAGTACCAGCACGCTTGAATCCTGTCAAAGTTTCCATCACTACTCTTTCTTCATCTATCCAACCGTTGAGGGCGGCGGCTTTCACCATTGCATATTCTCCAGAAACGTTATAAGCGGCCACTGGCAGATTAGTTGCTTCCTTGACGCGCCAGATAATGTCCATGTAAGCTAAAGCGGGTTTAACCATCAGCATATCCGCGCCTTCGGCAATGTCGAGAGCAATTTCTTTGAGAGCTTCGCGGCCGTTTCCCGGGTCCATTTGATAGGTGCGCCGATCGCCAAATTGCGGAGCCGAATCGGCCGCATCGCGGAACGGGCCGTAATAAGCTGAGGCGTATTTTGCCGCGTAAGACATGATGGGAATATCTTCAAATCCTGCACTGTCCAATCCTTCGCGAATTGCTCCGACAAAACCGTCCATCATTCCCGAAGGTGCGATAATATCTGCACCGGCTCTAGCTTGAGCAACGGCGGTTTTTTTCAGCAATTCTAGTGTCGGATCGTTCAAGACGCGGCCGCTTAAATCTCCGACTTCCAAATAGCCGCAGTGACCGTGACTGGTATATTCGCACAGACAAGTATCGACCATGACGATTAAATCCGGTACGGCTGCTTTAACTGCTGCCGTCGCTTTTTGGACGATGCCGCAGTCGTGCCAAGCACCTGTGGCGTCTGTATCTTTGTCTGCGGGAATGCCGAATAAAATAATCGCAGGAATGCCGAGGTCGTAGACTTCTTTGGCTTCTTCTACTATTTTGTCGATCGATAGCTGGTAAACTCCGGGCATCGATTTAACTTCTTTGGCAAAAGCTTCCCCCGGTACGGCAAATAGAGGGTAAATTAAATCGCTGGTTGTCAAGATGTTTTCGCGTACCATCCGGCGGAGTTGGGGATGGTTGCGGAGGCGGCGGGGGCGGTGAGTTGGAAACATAATGTTTTTTTTACGGTAGATTGAGTCCTGCTTTCTAGGACTGGCGGCGTTTATTTAAAAGTCTAGAGCTTATTGTTGGTCGATCGCCCCTGAGTTACGTAAACTTCTGTAAAAGCTTTGATGCTGGGAAAGCAGACGCTTGTTCTTTTGCGTGCCGAGATCGGTTGGTACGGATATCTCGCTGAGTTCACACCTGCAACCGGGCTGCCCATCCGCGAAGATAGACTGTAAATTATAAATGTATCGAATAGTAACGGTCTTATGTACAAGCAACTAATTTCAAAGATCAAACCGCTTTTGAAATCACTATTTGCGATCGGTCTGGTACTGACGCTGGCCCTCGGTAACGCTGACGGAGCCCTGGCGGCCCGCAGCGGAGGACGCATGGGGGGCGGCTCTTTTAGAGCTCCGGCGCGCAGTTACTCGTCTCCCAGTCGTACATACGCGCCGTCTGGAGGGGGTTACTACCCAGGCGGCTACGGCGGCGGCTACGGCGGCGGCTTCGGTTTCCCGTTCTTACTGCCGTTTTTTGGCTTTGGGGGCGGGTTTGGCGGCCTGTTCTCGATTTTGATTTTTATTTCGATCGCTAATTTCCTCGTCCAAAGCTTCCGCCGCGCCGGGGGCACAACTGACGAACTCGGCAACAGCGTCCCTACTGCTACCGTATCTGTCGCCCGCTTGCAAGTTGGTTTGCTGGCAGAGGCCCGCGGTTTGCAAGCCGAACTCGACGCCTTAGCGCGCAAAGCGGATACCGATACAGCGGCCGGCCGCGCTCAAGTGCTGCAAGAATCTACTTTGGCGATGCTGCGGCATCCTGAATATTGGGTTTACGCGGGCGCTGAATCTATGCAAACTCGCTTGGAAGCAGCCGAAGCTAAATTCAACCAATTTTCTTTGGCAGAACGCAGCAAGTTTACTGAAGAAACGCTCTCGAATTATAACAACCAACTCCGGCAATCAGGGAGCAGCAAAATCCTGCCAGGTTTGCAGGAAAACGGGACGCTGGTTGCTGCTGATTTGGATGCAGACCCCGGGGAATTTATCGTGGTGACGGTGATTGTCGGTACGATGGGCAAACTGCAATTGCCAGCAGTGAAAAACTCTGAAGATTTGCGCCAAGCTTTGCGCCAGATTGGGGGAGTATCGAGCGAGCAGTTGCTGGCGGTTGAGGTGCTGTGGACTCCTCAAGCGAACGGGGACACTCTGACTGCTGATGATATGTTGGCCGGTTATCCCGATTTGCGATCGATTTAGCGAGCAAGACTGGGCGCGGAGGATTGTCTCCCGCGCCCATCCCGCAGCAAGGCTGTGCGGGCGAAACCAAATTGGTTTTGAGACAGATCGGAAGCAGAATTTTGTGGATGCCGATCGACTTAAAAAAGATTGTTAAACAAATGCTAGTATTGAGAGATTATCATTCAGTGCGATTCATCTGCTATTGACCAAACCTGTCCTTGAAGCATTTTGCGCAGAAGTTAGACAGGATAAAAAACTGTTTTGAGCGAGGACTGCTTCGGAAGAAGTTGCGACCGCGCGCCCTCTAAATTTTATATAAAGAAGCGATCGGGAGCTAAACTTATGGCCGACAGCAGCAGAAAAAAAGCACTTTTCATTTTGAGCCAGTTAAATAACGACGATATCGACTGGATCGTCCAAAAAGGTAAAAAGGAAGTTCTCGCTCCGGGCGCGATTTTGATCCATGAAGGGAGACAGCTCGATGCGCTATACATTGTTTTGAAGGGGAGTTTGAGCGTTTTGCTCGAGTCCGAGCAGACTAAAGAACTTGCTAAAATAGCCAGCGGAGAACTGGTGGGAGAGGTTTCTTTTATTGATGCTCGCCCTCCTTTGGCAACGGTAAAGGCGATCGAAGAAACTCACTTGCTGGCAATTCCCAGGCGGCAGTTAATCATCAAACTACAGCACGATATGGGCTTTGCTTCCCGATTTTATTATGGAATTTCGCTGTGTCTGGCAGACAGGATGCGCGGTACGATCAGGCACATAGAATACGGTCGCAATATAGAATTGGAGCAGCCGGAATTAGACCGGGAGGATATTAATCCGAACGTGCTGGAAAATTTGGCGCTTGCTCAGGCAAAGTTTAATTGGCTGACGGAAAATGTTAGGGCTTGATTAATTTTAAGATATACAGGACACCGCGACGTGCCGTTTCTGGCGCGCGAGATTAATTGTAGGGACACGGCACTGCCGTGTCCTGATTTCGGGTAATATTAATT
>JAUBOG010000014.1:7757-33116 GCA_036700105.1 Microcoleus occultus BM001215583 | reverse complement strand
GTGTCCCTACAATTAATCTAGCGTAGGGACACGGCACTGCCGTCTCCTCATTTCGGGTATTAATTCCGATGCAAGCGGAAATGATATCATATCCTAGCATTTTTTACCTCTGCTGTATAAGCTTTTCCTTGTTCCCAAATTCAGCACGGGAACAAGGACTTCAAACTAGCTTCTAGTATTTACGTTCCTGCGGCTCAAACATCGTAATCGCCACCGGCATATAAGCCAAATCGATTCCCGCAGGTGAATAATAGGCCAGCGTATGTTTCAAGAAATTGCCGTCATCCCGCTGCGGAAAATCTGACCGCGAATGAGCTCCCCGACTTTCATGGCGATTCAGGGCAGAAGTTAAAATCATTTTTCCCACAATTATCAAACTCCGCAACTCCAAAGCTTCGACAATTTCCGTATTCCACAACTTGCCTTTATCATCCAAATAAACCTCCTGATATTTTAGCTCCAATTCCTCCAATTTGGTCAAACCTTCTTGCATCAATTCGGCGCTGCGAAATACACCGCAATACTCAGTCATCGTATCTTGATACTGCTGCCGGATTTGATTGATGCGGTATTTTCCGGGACGCTCTAAAAGTGCTTGAATTTGCTCTTTTGCTTCCTTGATATATAACTGTTCGTCTACAGATGGAAGCTTGCGATTTTGTACAAATTGTGCTATGGTTGCGCCAGTAACTTTGCCGTAAACGACGCATTCCAAAAGCGAATTGCTGCCCAAACGGTTCGCGCCGTGAACTGACACGCAAGCTGCTTCCCCCGCTGCAAAGAAACCTTCCACCAAACCCTCGGCGCTGCTGCGAACTTGCCCGCTGACATTAGTCGGAATGCCCCCCATTGAATAGTGCACTGTCGGACGCACGGGCATGGGTTGATTTACGGCATCAATTCCCAGCAAACGGTGCGCTTCTTCCCAAGCAAAAGGAATTTTGCTCATGATTTTTTCGCGTCCCATGTGCCGCAAATCCATGTAAATAAATGGGCCGCCGGCACTACCGTCAACGTTGATTCCTCGGGCTGCGCGAATTTCTAGGGAGATGGCCCTGGATGTAATATCTCTAGGGGCTAATTCCATCCGCGAGGGGGCATAATTGGCCATGAATCGATCGCCCTCTGAATTGATCAAATAAGCGCCTTCGCCCCGCACAGCCTCGGAAATCAACACTCCCACCGGATACAAACCAGTCGGGTGAAACTGCACGAACTCCATATCTTCCAGCGGCAATCCCGCCATAGCCGTCATCGCCAAACCGTCTCCAGTCGAGGCGTAATCGTTCGAGGTCGTGTTGTAAACCCGACCGTAACCCCCCGTAGCAAACATCACCGCCTTAGCGCGCACGACCTCAATTTGACCGTCGTGGAGGCGGTACATCACGACGCCCTTGGCTTGGCCCCCTTCCAAAATCAGGCGGGTGACGTACCACTCCTCATAGACGTGAACTCCGTTACGGCGCAGGTTGTTGACCAATTCGTGGAGGATGGCGTGACCGGTTTTGTCGGCGGCGTAGCAGGTGCGGTTATGGGAATGTCCGCCGAATGCGCGCTGGGCAATTCGGCCGTCGGGAAGGCGGGAGAAGAGGACTCCCATGTGTTCTAAATCGATGACTACGCCCGGTGCTTCGCGGGTGAGGATTTCTACGGCGTCTTGGTCGGCTAAATAGTCTGAACCTTTTACTGTGTCGAAGGCGTGGGCTTTCCAACTGTCTTCTGGATCGACGTTTTGCAGGCTGGATGCCATGCCGCCTTGGGCTGCGACGGAGTGCGATCGAATCGGATGAGTTTTGGCAACAACTGCTACCTTTAAGCTGGGGTCAGTCCGGGCAATTTCCACCGCTGCACGGCAACCTGCTAAACCGCCGCCTACAATGATTACGTCGTGTTCTAGCATTTTTTGAATTATTGTGAGTGTTCTCCTTCACTTATATTGATACACAAAAAAAGTCCTCACCCAAAGGTAAGGAAGTTTTTAACTTTTGATTGTTAGTTCTGAATTGAATTCAAAATCTCAAATTGGACTAGCCGACGGTTTCGACAGGCTGCTGATTGGATTGATTTCCCGTTGCAGAAGGTTGAGTTTCGGTGCCGGGCTCTACCGAAAGCACTTGAATGTTATTGAGCAGAGTTGTCACGAAAGCAAACAGCAAGAATGGCAGAGACAGCACTAAAATCAAGCCGACGGTAGCCAAGGCGTAGATTTGGCGGGCGCTGCTCCAGAGGGCGAGTGCTGACGCTAGACTTAGGAAGATGACTATCAGCCAAACAATGATTTGACCGTAAATGTCGCCAAAGGTGAGGGTACATTTAAGGCGATAGTTGTGAATGTTATCCATTGATGCCTCGGGAGATTGCTATTACGACTTGTCGAAAAATACTTTGACAGTGTGTCAATGCCGACTGTAAATTTTTAATTTTACCTGCCATAGCTTAGTTTTGGCGTTGTTTTAAACATTCTTTATATTCAAGTCGCCGCCACACTCGATCGATTTTTGTTTCGGACTGGGAAATTTTGCCCAAACAAAAGCAGAAGTCGAAAGTCTACTTTTTGACCGATCGCACATTTGGTAAAGAAATGTTAAGTTACATGAGGAGCGAGTCAACTTTTATCGCGTCGTACCTGTCTTTTTGCCCATGTCTTCAGAGAACACTTTGCTGATTTCACGCTGTTTCCTGGCCGCTTTGGGAACGCAGATGTTTTTGCACCGGGAGGATCGCATCCCGCAAGAGACGCCGGTATTGGTGGTAAGCAATCACCGCAGTTTCTTAGATCCTTTGGTGCTGACGGCGGCTTTGGGTCGATCGATCCGGTTTGCTTGCCATCATTACATGGGTCAGGTGCCGGTGGTGCGGGAACTGGTAACATCTTTCGGGGCTTTTCCCTTGGAAGCGCCGGAGCACCGACAGCAGCATTTTTTCGAGCAGGCGACGGCGCTGCTGCAAAATAGGGAGATGGTGGGGGTGTTTCCCGAGGGTGCGGAACCGATGGTAAAGTTAACTGTGCCGAATGCTGTGGGGAAGTTTCAGCGGGGATTTGCTCATTTGGCTTTGCGGGCGCCGGTGCGGGATTTGGCGGTTTTGCCGGTAGCGATTAGCGCTTTTGAGGAACAGTCGGTACGATCGGCGATACCGTTAAAGTTGTTGAGTTTGTTCGATCCTTCGGAACCGCTGTTCGATCGAGCTGGGTGGCATCCTGTGATAGTTTACAAGCGAGTTAACATTTTAGTCGGCCGCCCGTACTGGATTACGGTCGATCGACAGCAGCAATATCGGGGGAAACAAGCCAAAGCAGTGGTTGCTGAACTCACACAACACTGTCAAGGAGAAATTGCACAATTGCTGCAAACAGGTTGACTGTTGACTGTTGACTGTTGACTGTTGACTGTTGTCAGATTTTATATCCTTCTTCCTTCTTCCTTCTTCCTTCTTTCTTCGTCTATAAAATCTAAAATCCCTTGACTTTAATTATGCCAGATGCTAACCAGAAGATTCGTTTTCTAAGACCAAAACCGCCGAAGTTCGTTAGCGCAGACCTCGAAGAGGATTGCCCTTTATTTGTATTTCTGCCCGGTATGGACGGTAGCGGTATGCTGCTGCGATCGCAAATTCCTAAATTAGCTTCTGGTTTCGACATTCGATGCTTGGCTTTACCCGCTAACGATACACCCTGTTGGGAGGTGCTGGTTAAGGAAACCATAAGCTTAATTGAAGCAGAAAAGGCAGCCGGTTCTGGGCGACCGGTTTATCTTTGTGGGGAGTCATTTGGGGGCTGCTTGGCGATGAAAGTAGTTTTAGAAGCTCCGAAAGTGTGCGATCGGCTAATTTTAGTCAATCCCGCTTCTTCATTCCGACAGCAGCCTTGGGTGCAGTGGGGTTCGTACCTGACTCAATGGCTGCCGGCCAACCTGTATCCGCTGTCGGTGGTGGGTTTGCTGCCGATTCTAGCATCCTTGGGAAAGATGGCCAGGGGCGACCGTCACGCGCTGCTAGAAGCGATGCAGGCGGTGCCGCAAAGTACCTCTGTGTGGAGATTGGCTTTAGTGCGATCGTTCAATGTTGACGAAAATCAGTTGCGGGCGATCGAACAGCCGACGCTGGTAATTGCTAGCGGTGCCGATCGGCTGCTGCCTTCAATAGCAGAAGCGAAGCTTTTAGTCAAGGTAATTCCGAATGCTGAAATGGTGAGCCTGCCCAATAGCGGTCATGCTTGTTTGTTAGAGACAGATGTTGACCTTTACGCGATTATGCAAGCTCGCAATTTCCTCACAAATAAGTCATTAGTTAGCAGTCATTAGTTATTGGCGATCGCATAGGATGTCGATCGCGTAGTTTCTCCTCTTGCCAAATAGCGCTAAGCTGAAATTAACGATAACTCAGAATAGATTAATAAATCTTTTCTTGCCTGAACATCGAACTGTAAACCTAGTTCCATCTCCTCAGTAACTTGTACTTCTGCTTGACTCACCCCATCGACTTGAAGACTCCGAACGATCGCAGGCTGACAATAAGCGATATTCTCATTTACTAAAAATACACGATCTCCTAGAGAAAGACTCGTGCTATTGAGAACTGCAACACCCGCCTCCGGCTTTTTGAACCACTCTGTAATTTTACCAATTTGTTTGAGTTGACCATTCGATTTTTGTCGCTCAACTATTTTGTAAGTTATGAGTTCAGCTAAAGCACGGCATAAGGCCTCAGTAAAGTCACATACTTCAATCAATGTATTCGTATCTAAAAAATTACTGACAACTCCTCCATGTGCGGACTCATTTCGATATTCAATAAGTTGCTTAAGTTCTCCTTCAGGCGTATTTTCATTGGCTCGAACTTCTTCTATAAAACGCTTCATGTCTCGATGCCGTTCTATCCAATTCCAAACTTTGGGTATTCCAGCATCCGCAAATAACTTTTCTAATGCTTCTTTTCGTAAATTTTGCTCGTGCAGTAGAAAAGCTTCTGGAATCAGGTCGTATCGATGGTCACTATTACTTACACCAAAGAATAAACCTCGAATCGCGTCTTCAACTGAAAGACGTTCAAATCTGCTTTTCTTTTTTTTCAGTTCTTGGAGTAATTGCGCTACGCCAATTTGATGTGTACTTCTGATCTCTTCTGCTAAATCAGAGTAATTTGGGAATAAGTTGGGTAACTGTAAAATCCAATCAGTAATTATGCTTTCAACAAAGTTTTCATAAATGGCATAGAGGCGTGTTACTACACTACAGTGGTCGTAAATTTGCCAATTATTCAGACTTGGAGCTATCTTTTTTAGCGATGATATTTCGGTATTTTGATGAATAATAAGTTCCTCGATTGCAGGACGCTGGAATAAAAGTTCTCTAAGATTTTTATTGGTAGAAATAATAGAGCGAACAGTTTGAATATGCTCGCTTACCGTTCCTAATCTTTCTTGAAACATATTGTTCTATCCGGCTATCACTTTTGCCAGCATTTGGCTAAATAGTCGGATTCTATTTTGAAGGTCGGCTTTAGTTCTGCTACCTCCTGTAAACAGGCGAGACTTATCTTCCTGAATGATTTTTTTTGTTTCTTCCAAAATTATAGATTTTTTCATTATTAAAGTTTCAGAATTATCTAAATAGTGGCTGAACCCAACCATCACCGCATCATAATAGTCTTTATAAGCTCCTTTTTTACGAGTGTCTTTTGAATCAAACGGTTTAAACAACTTGTCCTCGTAAATTTGGTGCGCTAATTCTATAGTTTGGATGAAAATATTTTTTAACGATTCAATGTCTGCATCAGTAAATTTCAAACTTTTCATCATGTAAGCATTTAAAAAATCTTCCATTCCATTGCGAAACTTCTCAAAATGACGTAAAGCAAAGAAACGAAGAATTAATTCTACATCTTCCATTTTCTTGTATAAGTTGTTTTTAGCAAGATCCTCTGGTTTATCTATGGGAATATCCCAGGCTTTTACAAAAATAGGATTCTGTGATAAATCGAGCAGTAATTCATTGAATTTACCGTAGTACAAGCAATTTCTGACTTCTTGATTGCTCAGTTCAATTCCTCCTGTATTGAGTCGCTCGAAAGCCAACTGTTTTAGAAATAAAGCTTCTTCCGGATCGGATGTTGATTCCGTAATTAAAACGATCGAGGAGATCGATCGTCGATCTATTCCTGCTTTAATTTTATGCGGAAGCTGCTTGTAAGTTCTGCCATTCAATTCTTGCCAAAGCTCTAGGCCTGTTAGCACTAGCGTGTTATCATAAAAATCTTGAATAGCAGTTATTCTTTGTTGCCCGTCCATCACTTCATACTTATTGAAATCTTTTTCATATAAAATAATAGGTGGAACGGGAATATTAATCAAAAAAGATTCGATCAGTTTAGATTGCATAGTAGCATCCCAGCGCGACCTTCTTTGATAAAAAGGGCGTGTTTCCATATAGTCCTGATTTTTCAAGGCAGCAGCAAAGTTAGGAAGTTTTTCTCGATTGATTTCCGTTAAAATTCTTTTCTCTCCTTTTTCGTACTTGGCATTAATATCATCATCCGAAGTCGAATCGGGAGAGCTAGTAGGAGTTTTTTCCCACATTTTGAGCTCAGTTGGTGCAAGTTGCATAGTGAACATCCTCAGTTCTATCGAGATTATATGTAAACTTTGAGATACTCTACAGTACCCTAAAAAGATATATAGAATGAACTTAGCATAAAATTTCTCATTCTCCCTAAAACAGAGTTTCACAGCTTAAATTACACAACTGCACCTGCAAGGCTTTCAAACCAGGGAAACCTATAGCTAATGAATTATTGCTACCCACGGAACTACCCCGCAGGGGTAAGTTCCGATAACAATTAACAACCAGCTACCAACAAATGCCAAATTGACTAATTAAGATTCAGCCATTTTTGAGCGTTAAGCCGTTGGACGACGCCAAACACCATCAAATCTAGAGTCACCTTGCGTTCATCTATCAAAAAAGGTTCCAGCGTACTGGTTTTAGTATTATTTTCAGCGCAAGAAAACGCCCTTTGACTTTGAATATTTTCTTGAGGAAAATACAGGTTAAATTGGCGCTGGCCTTCTTGAAATTTACCAATTACCTGCCAGCAATCGCCGGCGGAACTCATACCGGCAACGGGGAGTTTTTGCTTGGTCAAACTCACCTCTAAATCCTTAACGCCCTGCTTAGTTAAAGCAGTTTGCAAGGCCGGCAAATAATCTTGTTGAATAAATTCAGCAAAGGGCTTGTCTTCAACAGCAGGTGCTTTTTCCTTTTTAGCTTTAGCTGGGGGCTTGTCGCCGTCAGCTTTGGCTGCGGGCTTTTTAGCAGCCGCCGCTGGTTTGTCAGTGCTGGGAAAGTCCGTTGTTTCGGGTGTGTCGGAACTCGGGGCGTGTTCGATCGCAGCACTGGGAGTTTCGGATTCGCCAGCGGTAGGATTTTTCGGTTCTTCTGACATTGACACTTCCTTGAGGGGGATTGTTAACTCGGTTTCGATTCTATCAAAAAGTCGCCCTCGAAGGGCGAGGCTTGAATCTCAATTTTCGGGTCAGTCACCAGCCGACAGTTAGCAGTCTGTTCCCTCACGATCGCTCTTCGGAACGATCGGAGGTTCAGACTAATAACTAAGGACTAATGACTGAGGACTTTGCTTATTCTAAATCTCAGCGACAGCTCGTTCAATCAAACGGCGGGCGAGAGTTTGAACGCCGGTGTGTTCGTAGTAATTGGTAGTCATGTCGAGGAATGCGCCCACGTAGTCAACCTTATCGGCGGAAATTTCCACAAAACTCTGCAAGTGGCCGAGTACGTTTTGGGGAGTCAAACCTCGATCGCTGACAAAAGAGCTCATCCAGCCGGAAACCGAGTTAAAGCTTTCGCCGATAAAGCCGAGTTGGCCGGCGGGAGAACCGCCTGGAATCATGCCGCCGATCGACTTAAAGGCCGGATTGTCTTGCAAATCGCTGGGGGAGAGCTTTTGAATCCAAGATTGGGTGGCCATGATAAAATCCGGGCCCAGGGGAATCAAACCGTCGAAACAAACCAAAGCAGCCATCCGCATCAGGGATTCGCCGCCGTAGTCGCCCAAAGCGCCGGCAAAATCGCCGATGCTGTCGCCGGGAATGCCGTTAATTTGGCAAAAAGCCAGCAATTCGGTGACTAATTTCAAAGAAAGGTCGATCGTTTGAGCTTTTTCCGGCTTGGGGGTGAGATTGCCGAGCATCGACAAAAACGGCACATTTTGGGCGACTTTGTTAGCTAAGGCGGCGGTACCGAGGGCGCTAGAGGCGCTGTCGATCGTTTGGTAGAGCCAGAGAGCGCGCTGGTAGCCCTCTGATTTATCGTTGTAGAGGTAGATAGCCCGATCGCCGATTTGCTGGATCAGTTCTTCGTCAGTTTCGCCAGTAACGGTGCGAATCGTATTTTCAAAACCCACTAAATTGTTCCACTCGCCGGGAACCACAAAATCAAGGGCTCGCAGGGCCTTGACAGTCATGTTGTCTTTAGGCAGTTTATCGACTAATTCAAAGACTGTTGTACTCACAAAAAACTCCTTATCCTGTAACGGGAATGAAAGGTATTACTTTTGGCAGATGGCAAAAACTTTACAGTCTCATTTTCGCAGACGAAAGTTGTCCTAGCGCCAGACTGCCGTCGGGCGCGGAGTGCGACAAAAGACTTTGCTACTTGACGCGGGCGAGGCCGCCGAAGTTAAATTTTGACAGCCAAGCTTCGCGATCGCTGGCAGTAAAAGAGGGATCGCGGGATTGAACTTTCACCTGGTAGCGATTTGCCACTAAAACAGCAGTGATATTAGCACCCTGATTAATGGCGGGATAGCCGCCAATTTGTTTGGTACTGTTTTGGAATTTTGCACCTGCGCTGGGGTTGCCGGCGATGTCGTTAATCGAGAGCACCGCGACATTTTTACCGCCTTTGTTGAGCTTAGCTTCAGCAAAACCGGATTTTTCTTGAGCAAAAACGCGATCGAATCCACCGCCGGAAGCCGGGAAGAATTTATTTAACTTTCCTCCAGCTACAGCCTTCTTGGGCAAGTTTTGATTGCTAGCAGTTGATTTGTCCGCAGTTGTCTGCTTGGCTTTAGCAGGTTTTTGGGTGCTTTCCTGCTGAGCTTTGTCCCAGCGGGATGGGGCTTCGGTTTGACCGCAGGCCGTTACCAACAGCAGCACCGACATCAGGAATGGAGCTAAGATTTTGCGCGCGGAGGGTAATTTCATCGCTGTTGCCTCATGAGATAGTTTCCTTGACAATTGTGGCTCAGGACTTCCCCATTTGTCTTCCTCGCTCGGGTGATTTGCGGCTGCGGGAAAAAAATACGGGTAAAAAAATCCTCTGCTGTGCGGGCAGAGGATTTTTGGCTAGGGCAAATTCAGGTGGAAGAAGACAGAACGATTGCTCCACACAGTCGAGTCTGCGGGTTGGGGTAAAGAAAGCAAATTTCCTTTTTTTCCAGCAATCTCAAAACAATTTTTGCGGATTTTCCCTAGATTTATAACAGAGGTTTCAGAGCATTTGTCTGTCAGTCTTCCCATCATTGTCTTGCAAAAGCGCGTAAAGCTCAGGCGTCGCTTTCAATGTGAATAAACAACAAACCCATGACCACAACTGGCATCAGCCAGCAAACTACCGGAATCAAAATCCAAGGCAAAAAAGAAGCAGCGTAGGAACCTGTCATATCAAATTCTCCAAACTAAAGTTAGTGTGTTTCAACAGGGATATTTGGGAGTGGAGTCTAATTATTGACTAAACCCCGGAAAATGGCATCAACGCCCTTAAAGTTTTCGAGTAAGAAATAGGCAGCAAAGACGCCGCTCATTCCGCCAACAAAGAAACCAGCGGTGAGTTGGCTCCAGCCGTCAGCATTTCTGAGGGAATCGGGAGTCATGGGATTAGCGCTCGGGTAGCTGGTGTTGTCTTGTTTGAAAGAGACCAAACCGTAGGCAGACATACCTGCTGTGCCGAGTAGAACTAAAACCATTGCCGTAACCAATCCGCCGAGATTAGCTGCTTCTGGATAATCCCGCAGGGGCCCGAAGACGATTTCTGGGCCGACGAGGAAATAACCGTGTGCCAAACCGATTTCTAGGCCTCGAACTAGGGGAGAGAGTCCTTTGCGGTAGGCGGGCAAGTTGCCAATGAATGCTTTGGTAAAATCAGAAGCACTGATTGGGGTTGCTAGATGACCCGTGAAGGGGTCGCCGTTAAAGGGTTGAATCAGCTCTGCATTTCTGGGATCGGCCATATTCTGTTTTTCCTCGCTGTGCGTGAAAATTGAGGCGTTCAAGTCATATTTTACGCAGGGACGTGTTTCCTATTTGCATAATTGGCAGCAAGCTTTAGAAAAGTTCACTATTCTTTAGTTTTTGGAAGAATTTTTCTTTTGCCCTCTATACCAGAAAGCGAGTCGATCGGGCGATACTCCCAAAAAATAAGCAATAATTACTATTTGATTGATGATAGTGGTTTTGAGCACCCCAACCTGCTGCCAGCGGCGGGCGGATGTCAGCACGGGCAGGGGTACTATTTCGATGCGGCCTTGTTTTTTCAACCGGCGCACGAATTCAAAGTCTTCCATCAGGGGCAAGTCGGGAAAACCGCCGATTTTGTCAAAGGTAGCTGAAGATAGAAAAATTGCTTGGTCGCCGTAGGGCATTTGCAGAAAGTTCGATCGCCAGTTTACCCCTGTTTCTACCAGCCGCAGACAGAGCCTGGGCCCGTCAATCTCGAGCTCGAACGCCCCCGCTGCGGAGGACGGTTTAGCGAGTGCCTGACGCACCAAGGAGTCGTACCCGCGAGGCAAAAGAGTGTCTGCGTGGAGGAACAGCAGGATGTCTCCAGTTGATGCTGCCGCGCCTGCGTTCATTTGCCTAGCGCGGCCTGGAATAGTGGAGATCGCTCGATCGGCTCTATCTTGCGCTATTTCAACGGTACCGTCGGTGCTGCCGCCGTCAGCGACAATTATTTCGACATTTTCCGCATGGCGGGCGGTGGAGATGACTCGGGCGATCGTATTCGCTTCGTTTAAGACTGGAATGATAATGGAAATTTTAAGATTGGGAGTTTCGGACATACAAAATCAGGAACACAGTTAGAGTCAGTTCTGTAAACAGATTAAGCTGAAACTCTTACCTAGAATTACCCCTTTCTTCTTCCTTTTTCCTTTTTCCTGATATCGGTTAAATTAGTTGCCTAAATTTATTCTGCTATACCTAATTTTTCTCGCGCCTGAGAGAATTCTCTCAAGCGCTGTCTAACCACTACTGAATTTGGTTAGACAAATACATTTACTATAGTATGACGTTGCGGTAACACAATCAAGTAATTTTCAGGATTTTTTGATGATAATTACTGATGAATTACCCCAAATTATCTAGTTTTAGTTATTGTAAAATATTGAGATCTAAACCCAAGAGATCCTCTGGTCGATCGATATCTGCCAAAATAGGAAGAACTGCAATATTTAGATTTAAATTTTGGGCGATCGCCCGCGTGGAAGCAAATACTTCACTGGTTCCCCAGTTAATGCCGTCGAACAATTCCGGTATCGATCGCCGCAGCCCGATCGAATAATAACCCCCGTCTTTTGCCGGGCCCAAAACTAAATCGCGATCGCTCAGTTCGTCAAAAGCTTGCGCCGCGATCTCTGCTTTCAGATCGGGACAATCAGTGCCGATAATTACCGCTTTGTCAGCCCCTGAATCAAAAGACATTTGAAACGCTGCTGTCATTCTTGCGCCCAAATCCCCGTCTATTTGATTTTGATAAATCAGATCGGTTCCCAACCAATCTTGCATCTGTTGTTGGCTGCCGCCCGTGTAGTGAATTTCTACCGATAATGGGCGGGAGTTTTGGAGAGAGAGCGCGCGGGCGATCGTCCGCCCTGCAATCAAGCGGTGCAGGTTAGCTGCGCCAACAGATCCTAGCACCGGAATCAGTCTAGTTTTGGTTTTTCCCGGTTCGGGATAGCGAGTGAAAACGATCAGTTTTTCTGAAATCATCGAGGGTCTATAATTTTTAAAGAAATGACCTAATGCAGGACTTGTGCAGGCCGGGCTAAAAGCCTGCTGGTTGCCCTTGGACTAAGCTCAGGAACCGCTTCGCCGAAGGGTCAACTGTCAATTGTCAACTCTTAGCTCATTTCTAACATTCGCTGAATCGGCTGCAAAGCTGCTAGTTGCAGGTCTTGGGGCATGGTAATTTCGGGAGTTTTATTTTTGAGAGCTAGATACAATTTTTCCAAGGTATTTAATCTCATGTGCGGGCATTCGTTGCAAGCACAATTATTATTGGTAGCCGGAGCGGGAATAAAGCGTTTGTGAGGTGTTTGCTTTTGCATTTGGTGAATGATTCCCGGTTCGGTCGCGACAATAAAAGCTTGGCGGTCACTGGATTGGGAGTATTTGAGCAAAGCGGTGGTGGAGCCGATATAATTGGCGTGGCGGAGTACGGGAGGTTCGCATTCTGGATGGGCAATTATTTCGGCTTCGGGATTTTCGATTTTGAGTTGAACTATCTTTTTTTCTGAGAAGTTTTCGTGGACGATGCAAGCTCCCTGCCAAATTTCCATGTGTCTGCCGCTTTGTTCCATGACGTAGCGGCCGAGATTGCGATCTGGACCAAAAATTATCGGCTGATTTTTGGGAATTTGATTGACAATTTTGACGGCGTTGGAGCTGGTACAAATTATGTCGCTCATTGCCTTAATTTGGGCGGTACAATTAATGTAGGAAATGACTAAGTGTTCTGGTCGATCGGCTTTGAAAGCTGCAAAGGCTTCGGGAGGGCAACTGTCGGCGAGGGAACACCCAGCATTCAAGTCAGGTAACAATACTAATTTGTCGGGATTGAGGATTTTCGCGGTTTCCGCCATGAAATGTACGCCGGCAAAAACTATGACCGAAGCTTTGGTGTTGGCGGCTTTGCGGGCAAGTTCTAGGGAATCGCCAATGAAGTCTGCGATGTCTTGGATGTCGGAGTCTTGGTAATAATGGGCGAGAATGACGGCGTTCAACTCTTGTTTGAGGGCGTTAATCGCGGCAAACAAGTCGTCGGGCAGTCTGGAGGCGAGCTGGTTGGGAGCTGGTGCGGTGGTAAACACAGTTAGAATGTTCCGGGGAAGGTGGCGGCTGGACTAAAGTGTATTTTGAATTATAGTTGAATTCACCAAAAAGTGCTGCCTGTTTAGGGGAGCAAATCTCAAATCGACAATGGAAAATCTAAAATTGCCTGGGGGAGAGTGCAAAAATTGGTCGCTGTTTCTTATGCTGATAAGAAGGGGCTAGGGATCGATCGCACATAACAAATCAAATGAACAAAGCTAAATCTATCAAAATTGCGGTGGTGGGGGACGTTCACGATCGGTGGGAACCTGAAGACGGCGAGGCGCTGAAGCATCTGGGCGTTGATTTGGTGCTGTTTGTGGGGGATTTTGGGAATGAGTCGGTGGAGGTGGTGCGGGCGATCGCGGGCTTGGACATTGCCAAAGCAGCGGTTTTTGGCAATCACGACGCTTGGTATACGGCGACGGAGTGGGGCCGGAGTCAGTGTCCCTACGATCGCCAGAAAGAAAATCGAGTCAAACAGCAGTTAGATTTGATGGGAGAAGCTCACGTCGGTTACGGGAAACGAGATTTTCCCGAATTGGGCGTAACTGTGGTGGGAAGCCGCCCGTTTACTTGGGGGGGCTCGGAGTGGAAGTACCCGGATTTTTACTCGGAGTGGTTTGGGGTGGAGAGTTTTGAGGAGTCGGCCAGACTGATTGCAAGGGCGGCTGCGGACGCGGACTGCGAAAATGTGATTTTTTTGGGTCACACGGGCCCGACGGGCTTGGGAGAGGCTCCGGGCGACCCCTGCGGGCGAGATTGGAAGCCGCTGGGAGGGGATTGGGGCGACCCGGATTTTGGCGAGGCGATCGATCGAACTCGCAGCGCAGGAAAGCACGTACCGCTGGTAACTTTTGGTCATATGCACCACAAATTGCGGCACACAAAGCAGGAATTGCGGAAGTCGCTGGAGGTGAGTGCCGAGGGTACAGTTTATTTGAATGCGGCCAGCGTACCGCGAATTATAGATAGAGAGTCCTCGAAACTGCGGAATTTCTCGATCGTCCTGCTGGAAAATGGAACAGTCTCGGAAGCGTCTCAGGTTTGGGTGGGGGACGATTTCGCTGTCGAAAGAGAACACATTCTTTACCGGCGCGCTGAATCTGCAACTGCTTGTAGTTAGCGGCAACTGCTGGTATGATAAAGTCTATGCGCCCGGAGAGGTGGCAGAGTGGTCGAATGCGCCTGACTTGAAATCAGGTGAACCGAAAGGTTCCGTGGGTTCAAATCCCACCCTCTCCGTTTCCCTTACTCAGTCAGGGTTTTATGAATTAATAGACTTTATCCATAACGGTATATATACCATTGTGGTATATGGAATGGTATATATACCGTTATGGTATTTACGTCGTCACAGTTTGTAGGGTGCGTCGCTTGGGGTATCTTGGATACAACTTGCTTTTTTACGGGTGGCGACGCACCTTACACGGGAGAGAAGCCGCGATCGCGTGCACCACATATACATCGAATATGCTATCTCACCAATCTCCCCCGCAGGCAATCTAGATGCAACCGGGGCCGATTACCAAGGACTGCCAATCATCGTAAACCCAGACCAATAGTAGGGATGAGATAAATTCACCTCCCCGCTTAACTCTATATCTATCTTCAGAGGTTCTCCGCTGGACAGCATTCGAGATTGATTGTCGATCGAGATTTGACCATCGCGATCGATTTTTACTCTACCTTGCAGCATAGCCATTTGAGCCTCGCGCAGCGCTTTCACCTTAATTTTTCCTTGAGTTAACTGGTGGTAAAACTCTGCCATCAGCGGCAGCGTTCCTTCCCCCCTGACATACCACAAACTACCCAAAACAGATTTAACTCCCGCCTTAAATGCCAATCCCGCAAATCCCAATTCTGCCTCTCTATCGCCTCTAGCAGTTTGGCAAGCACTCAGTACCAATAGCGTAACTGGCGGATCGTTCCAGCTTAATTGCTTGACATCTGTCAACTCTAATTTATCATTCCACAACTGAATGAAAGAGTTTTCTAAGGAACCAGATTGAAACTGGGCGTGAGTTGCTAAATGAATGATACCAAAAGGCTGCGCTTTCCTCTGCACTTCGAGATTTGTTAAAGTAAATTTTTCATTCAAAAACGACACAGGCTGCCAAGGTTGTTTCGGAATTGCTAATAATTCCAGCGGTACGAAGGGTAAAGGAGTTTGACCCTGATCTGGTGCAAATTCAGATGCTCCC
The DNA here is from genome assembly GCA_036700105.1 of Microcoleus occultus BM001215583. Classification (GTDB taxonomy): domain Bacteria; phylum Cyanobacteriota; class Cyanobacteriia; order Cyanobacteriales; family Microcoleaceae; genus Microcoleus. The sequence goes on along the minus strand of JAUBOG010000014.1, from coordinate 17,810 downwards.
ATCGCCAAAACTTTGGCATTCCGAATATCCGTATATCTGGTATCGGTTAGGGTGAGACTGGGCATCAAACTTATACCGTATTTTTCTACTAAAAACTCCCCGCTATTGAGATTTTTGCCATCTCGACCGCTGTGGAGAGCTGCGATTGGAATCGAACGCAGTTTTTCATCTAAAATGAAAGATAAATTGTCGATTTTTTCTCTAGCCAATTCTGCTTCTAGCGGTTCAATTAACCAGCTATACAGTTTTTGAGCGGAAGGCAAGTAGCTCAAACTTTCAAATTCAACTTTTTCGACATCTTCAATGCCAGCACTGAATGTTTTAGCTGCTGCTTCGATTTGACTCCGCGTTGCTCCGACAGGACGGCGGCTGATAAATTGACCCCGCGATGTTACCAGTATTAGCTCTAGTTGGTCGGTGGATTTAGAATTAGACCTCTCTGCTTGTGGGGCAGGCATCTTGCCGGCCCTTGACTTGCTTTTTGCGAGAGGTTTATTAGCTGCTGTGGGGACAAACTTAGCATAAATTACTGCTGGTTTGGTGTCGGTAAGGGCGGCTATCCTACCGAGCATTTCGCAGGTATCGGAGAGTGTTGCTGTCGGTTTGTTGGCTTGGCTGCCTAAATATTCTTCAAATTCCTTTGTATAGCCTTCTTCGACGGCGGGAAGGCTGACGTTTGTCGGGACGCATTCTAAGCTTTCACTAAGTGCGATCGACCTTTCGGTCTCGGAAAATGATGGCGGTGCGATCGTATTAATATTGGTCGAAATTTCCGGGCGATCGATCGCCGAAAACTGATTCTCAATTGGGATATTAATCTCACTGGGAGGGTTGACATTAGGCAAGTTGTTTGCTATGGAAATATCGGGATTGACAGTGACTGGATTGTTACTGGCGGCATCTACAGGATTAACTGACAATAAATCGGCTGTTGGTATATTTCCGGGATTGAATGAATTGTCTGCTGGCGCCGCTGTCGGGGGGAATAAATTAGCTGTTGGTAAATTTACTGGATTGGTAGCGGGTAAATTATTGAGGGGATTACTATTGGGATTGACCGTAACTGCACCAACTGTATTGTTATCGGAGCCTGCAGCAGCAGCAGTTATTTCTCCAGTGGCGATCGTACCACCAGCTTGCAACCGAATTCCACCGCCTCTAGCATTATTCGGAATTTGATTAATTACATTATCACCAGTCGGAGGAGTTGGATTGTTTTCATCTGCAATGTCTGGAGTTTCTACGGGAGTTTCTGCCGGAGTTTCTGGAGTTTCTACCGGAGTTTCTGCCGGATTTTCTGGAGTTTCTGCCGGATTTTCTGGAGTTTCTACCGGAGTTTCTGCCGGAGTTTCTACCGGAGTTTCTGCCGGAGTTTCTACCGGAGTTTCTGCGGGTGCTGGTGCTGGGGCTGGGGCTGGTGCTGGGGCTGGGGCTGGTGCGGGTGCGGGTGCGGGTGCGGGTGCTGGGGCTGGTGCTGGGGCTGGGGCTGAGGCTGGGGCTGGTGCGGGTGCGGGTGCTGGGGCTGGGGCTGGTGCTGGTGCGGGTGCTGGGGCTGGTGCTGGTGCGGGTGCGGGTGCTGGTGCGGGTGCGGGTGCTGGGGCTGGGGCTGGTGCTGGCGCTGGTGCGGGTGCTGGGGCTGGGGCTGGTGCTGGGGCTGGTGCGGGCGCTGGGGCTGGGGCTGGTGCTGCTACGTCATCATCGTCATCGTCATCGTCATCATCGTCATCATCGTCATCTAATTGTCTGGCTCCACGTTCAGGTACTAAATTAACACGATCGCTAGAAGTGCGATCGGCCTCCGAACTTGCCGAAGCATCAATATTACCAGTAACATTAATATTTCCCCCAGCTTGCAAATTAACATCGCCCCCCGTACTGTTAGTTCCGCTAGCAGACAAAGCCGAGGTATTAATATTACCTGAAACTGCGATATTTCTGCCTGCTACCAAATTAACCGAACCACCTATCGCCTCATTAGTATTAGAATTAGCCGAAGTATTAATATTGCCTTGAACTGAAATATTACCAACAGCTTGTATATTTACAGGCCCGCCAATTGCCGGAAGCTGGGCGGGAGATGTATTGATATTTGCTGTCACGACATCTCCTGTTTCTACAGGCAAATCTGTCACCCTGAGAAATGCCTGCCCCCGATCGTTTACACCCATTCCCAGTTCGTAACTGTTGCGATTGGCTATCAGTAACTCTTGAATTGTAGCAATTCTCTGCTGCCAATCTACAGGTTGATTTCCCGCTGCTTGTGGCAGTTGAACTTCCAAACTCAGCAAATGTCCCTCTTGAGAAATTCGCACAGTATTTCGGCCGGGGACAGCAAAAAGAGTAATTTTACCTCCCGGTGCAGAAACTTCTCCCGTACTGGCAATTGTACCGCCAATTAAAGTTAAACTTTGTCCCGATTTTACAGTCAAGTTGGCTGCACTTAAAATCGCACCAGGTTGCTGCATCGTAAAAGCAAAAGCACTAGGAGTTCCGAGCAAAATCGGATAGTTATTAATGCCAGCAGCGTTAAACCATGCGCCGCCAAATTCAATGCCGTTAGCAGTTGTCGCTGTGAAGCTAGCGGGAACATTGAGTTGAGCGTTGGGGCCAAAAACAATGCCTGCGGGGTTCATCAAAAACAGGTTAGAATTACCCCCAGTAATTTGAATAATTCCGTTAATTACCGAAGCGTCGCCGCCGACAATTCGACCTAAAATATTTTGAACCTGGGGATAGGAAAGAAAGTTAGCAATTTGCCCTGCATTCAATCCAAACTGTTGAAAACTGTGGAAAAGATTGACTGAATCACCGGAAAGACTGCCGTCGCGAATTTGGAAAATATTGCCTTCTTGAATGACAGTTGTTCCCGTACCGTCAGCGGCAGGAATTATTGGTTGTGCTTGTACTCCTTGGAAGGTAGTTGCACTTGTACAAGCAAGAGCAAATAACAATTTACTCGACTTATATAGTAACCCTAAATTATTTGTGTGATTCTTGTAGGGGCAATCCCCCCGTGGTTGCCCCAATCTTTCGGGGGTAGGCACGGGGGCACTACCCCTACAAATTTGTATGAATGATTGAGATTTATTATAAAAATCAGCAACTACCTTTTTCATAAGTCAGCAAATGGTTTTTTCGCAATATCTTCGAGTTCCACCGCTGCTAGCAAATTTGCCCAATCTGCGGCTAATTCTGCATTAGTTAAATCGGTGCGGCGGCGGTTGCCGATTAGCGTTAAAGCTTCATGCCAAATACCGTTTCGAGCGTAAACCGCAGATTTTGCTTGTTCTGTAGTTGCTGCTTTCAGTTCATTTTCTAGTTGGTTACTTGGTCCAATGCGCTTAATTGAACTGCTAACAAAGAATGTCACAGGCCTGCTAGATTTTTGGTCTGGATCTTGACAGTAAAGAAACAGTGCCCATTTGTATTCTTGTCCTATTTCTAATTGCTTTTCGGTCGCGGGTAATGTGAAGCTAACTATACCTGGTTTTTCATTTTTGGGTTTGACTGTGACTTGATATCCATCTTCGGTTTCTAGTCTGAATTTGAGAGAGTGAAAATTCTGGGCTGGGAAAGGAATGTAAAACCAGAAAGTAGGATGGCTAGCGACTGTTAATGCTTGATAATTTTGTTTTGGAACTAAGGCGGTGAGAAATTCTGTTTCTTGTGAGTTTAGCCGTTCGCAGGAACCGCTGCTGCCGGCATCGCGCCGTTTGGCGGGTCTTTCGTCTCTTCCTGATGGGGGTGGAGGTGCTTGAAATCGGTTGCCTCTTTTGCTTTGATTAGTTTTTTTGGCAGCGGAGATGGTATTGTATTTTGGAGCGGTTTGCGATCGCACTTCCGGCGACAAACTGACTAAAATAGCAGAAATTAATACTAGGATTAAGGGAAGTGTTTTTGGGGGATAAAATTGGCGTAGGTTATTCATGCTGTACCTCAGAAGATAAAAGTTTAGCGATTCTATTTTTTTGGATTTTGTAGGTTAGTACAGTTGCGCCGGCAGCAACAATTAGCGCTAAAGACGGCGACAATATCGGCACCCACCAGCCGCGAATTAACAGCGTGTAACAGCAGTAATACAGAATTCCCAGCATGGGAAATGAAAGGACGATCGCTATTAAAGCGCGAAACTTCCAAGCTAACAATCCTCCTGCCAAAGCCCAAGTTAAAATCCACATATCTTCTTGCCACTGCGGCCACCCTTTTAATAAAGGCCGTTGAGTTTTTCCATCGACGGCGCTGATAATTTGACTGATTTTATGGGCTTGGAGTACGACTCCGGACATTTTACCATAAGGAGTGGAGTGAAAGTCTCCGTATGCTTCATCGCTTGTACCGATCAGGACTATTTTATCCTTGACTAAATTGCGCTCGACCGGATTGTTTAAAAATTCTAGCAGCGAAATTTTTCTAGCAATATTATTGCCACTACTTCGATAGTTTAACAATAACTGATTTCCCGCTGCATCGATATTGTAATAGCTGCCTGCATTAGGTTTGAGCCGCTGCAAAACTACATTGTTAATTTTAAATTGCGGTCTTTGTTCTGATGTTTCGGTAGCGGTGATACCGTCGTCGTGAAGGTAGCGCAGCGCGACTAAAAAACTAAAAGATAAATGACTTTGGCAAGGGGATATTTTGAGATCGTTGGGGGGAGTCAAGCTTAATAAATGGCGGCGGATCACTCCATCGCGATCGACTACAATATCGCTGAATCCGACTTTATCGCTCCTGGTGCTATTTTGCAATACATCTGGGGAAGGCGAACGCCCGGTATTGCTGGCATTTTCTCCTACTTGACAAATTGTAATTAAATTGTCATCTTGGCGCAGGCGATCGATTAAACTTTTATACTTGTTTTGTATTTTATAATCTCGATAAATATCTAACCCGATCGCCCGCGGTTCGAGTGTTGCTAGTTTATCTAGAACTTTAGCGAGATAGCTGTCATAAAGTGACTTGCTTTTTCCCTCATCAGGCGGTCGAATTTGAGCGTTAACATCTTTCGGAGTAACTTCAATAATCAGGATGCGCGGATCGGGGGGTTCCATCGGTCTCGACCGCATCAAGCCATCGAATACCTTTAACTGAAAAGGTTCTAGAATTCCCATATCTCGAATCAGTATTACTGAAAACGCTGCGATCAAACTGACTGATAGCGCTACAAATACTGTTTTGATACTGCCGCGCCGTGCTACGATCGCACTTGAGAGCGATCGGTTCGCGTTAGCAGTAAATTTTTGAGCTGAAACCTCCGATAATCCGCTATTTGTACCTTGCAGCAACTCCCAACTCGGAGGCACATCCGTCAGATTTTGGAAAATCATCGGCAGCCAAGTTGCACCGGGTAAATTCTGAAAATCTTCCAACCTTTTCTGCGCTTGCCAAACAGCAGAATATAAAGATTTGCCTGCCGCATATTCTGCTAAAAATTCTTTTAAAAATGCTTGCGCCACTTCATCCGGTACAGCTTCCTGCATCACAACTGCAACCGGAATGCGCAATCCGACTAACTCCTGCGCCAATCCCAAACCGTCGCAGGAATTGAAAATACCAACTTTCAAACCATTCGCGATCGCTTCTTTTAAACCATTTTTAAATTCATCCAGTCTCAAACTCTCTTTGTCGCTGAGATAAATCCTACCAGTTGCGCTTTCCGTTTGACTGTGGCCTGCAAAAAAGAAAATTTCCCAACCTTGCTTTTGGCGCAAAGTTCTAATAAAATCCTGCGAGTTTGGCTGCTGCAAAAATAATGAATCTGCCCCGGATAAATTATTAATAGCATCTCGATCTGGCTGCAAATTAATATTGCTATCGTCTCCAAAAACTGCTAATATTCGGACTTTTTTATCGATTTTTCGCGGAGTTTTTTCTAAAGAATTTGCGGTATATTCTGGCAGGGCGCAACCAATACCGATATCGTACAGTTCTAATAAATCCCAAACGTGCCAGGGCAATTTCCAAAGCAGGGGATTTCTCGCTTGAATTACCAGCCGAATTTCATCGGAATTATTAGCTAACTCCGCAGCCAGCCTTTCTCGAATTCTTTGCCAATTTTCATCAGCAGAGGGTTGCAACCATTTTTTCATGCGGCTTTCCAAATCTCGCACCAAATGGCGGCAAACTTCCACGTCGTCGCTGGTAGAACGATTTGTCGGCAAAGTGTCATCAATTTCCCAGTCCTCGTCAAAGCCGCGCTGAGGCTTGTTGTACTGGCGATCGGGCATTTTCAAGCGGCGAAACAGAGTTTGCCAACTGACATAAAATCCCTCAAGTCCGGGGTTTGGCAGTAAATTGCCTTCAATTTCTGTTAACAGGCGACCGTCGTCTGTACTAATGCGCAGCAAGACTTCAAACCCTTGCTCAAAACTGCCCTGACCAATTTTTAAAACTGCTATTCGACCCATAGAAGTTTTCCTGCTACTTTGAAAAATTTTACTTGCGATCGTAGTTTTTTATGGGCGGGCAGGATTCCCCCCCCACAAAAAAATTCACTACTCTTTGTGTGTGGAACAGACATCTTGCCTGTTCGGGCAGGATTCCCACCCACAAAAAAATTCACTACTCTTTGTGTGTGGAACAGGCATCTTGCCTGTTCTTGAGAATGTTGCAAGATATAAATCCTATAAGGTTTAGACTGCAAAAACTTCTGTGAAAATAACATCATTTAATTCTACCTGTACTTGAAAACAAGCTCCCGGTGGCGGAGTAAAACGCTTGCCGATCGACCGATCTTTGCCATCACCTAGTTCGTCGCTTCTGGCTGTAACTTCTAAGCGAGTTTCGCCTCCATCTGACAGAACTTTCAGCTTGAGATTTGGCGGTAAAACGGCAAGATTTTCGGCGGGTTCGACTTGTAGAAACACGCTGATTTTACCGTCAGTTTGAGGCATAATGGCGATAATTAAAGCAACTTTATAACCATCTAATTCTAATCCTAAATCGATCGCTCTTGCTCTCCTGATACCGGCTTGCGGATGGTAGGGAGCAATTTTCCCCAAACTCAAAGCAGCTTGCCACCGAGTTTCCAGGTCTTGAGCTGTTTGCAGCAATTCTACCAGAGCATTCACCGCGCCGACATTGCCCGCACCCATTTCTCCTAAAACACCGGCTGCTTGACGGCGAATTTTTTCGGTGCGATCGGGCTTTGTTAAACTAATCACAGAGTCGATCGCCTCTTGAGTCGTCGCTTCCGCCACGGCTGTTCCCCGCACGTAGCCCAACTGCGGCGGATTCAACAGCATTTCTACCGTTTCCCAGCCCGCAGCAAAAATGTTTTGCAGCCACTGATTTAGATCGATCGGCTGTTTTGCCTCTGGCGGTGTTGGCAATACTAAATATTCGAGGAAATCGTCGATCGACTGCAAATCGCTCACCAGCAATTCTTCACTCTCCACGGACGGCGTAAATCCTAACAGCGTTGCCTGCTGTTCTTCCTCATCAATTTGCACCGCAATATAACCGAGTCTGTCATCTTGAACCTCTGCCGGTACGTAGCAAAAACTATCTGATTTTCGCATCGGCCGGCATTCCAAAGTTCCCAAACCCGTCAGTTGCAGGTCGGCAACATTTGCCAGCAAACGCGCGGCTGGATTCCAGCTATTACCCGCGTTCAAATTTGTGGGAATTCCCACAATTCGCAGGTAATTATTTACCGTACAAACAGCCAGAGTATTCAAGTAAACCTGCTCAGCTTTCTGAGGATTGGGGATATTGTTTGCGAACTGCTGAGCCAGTTTTTTTGCATCTCCAGTAATCGGCAGTGGAATCCACAAATCACTCTCAGATTCATAAATCATGATTGTTTTCTCTTCTTTGGTATGTCTGTTTCTTCTATGTATCCTTGGGTTATGCCAAATTGTCTTACCAAAGGCAAACACCTGCGGTTGTAAAACTTCGGTAAATCCTTGGCTTCGGCTGCTGTCAGTGAAAATTCAGCAGCGATTTCGCCCCACGGCGTTTCTGTGGGAAACCGTTTCAAAAATAAAACTTGGCAATTAATTTCTGAACGGTTTCTAAAGCAAGTTTTCTGCAATTCTCCATCAGGATCTGCCTGCACCCATTCCAGGGTTTTGTGCCAAATTTCGAGAATTGGATTGATATCGGGACTAGCAGGAACGCGATCTAAAGGATCGGATATTTGCTCGTCTGTTTGCAGGGGAGAAGCTTGGCGGTTGAATTCTCGATATTGCCGATCGCGAAAATTTCGCAGCCGTTTCTTTAGATAGTTATCCAACCAAGTAATAACGCTGGCAAGCTCTGGATCGTACTCTTCTAAATTTTGACAGCAATATTCCCACATTTGCTGCAGGGCATCATTGTAATAATCGGTGTATTCTTTCCACAATTTGCCAGATTTTGTGACTAAGCGAATAATCTTATTGAGCTTTTGCCGCCGCAGGACACTTTCAGGGGGATAAGTACGAGCTTCGGCAACCAATTGGCGGAGTAAATCATTTAAATCATCCATAAAAAAACGAATTGGGTGCGTATCATCCGTTAGCGCCTGCTTTCCGGCAAGCTAGATGCAGAATTCTGAAGTTAGAAGGCGCACACAGCTCAGAAGCGCTCTGTGCTGCCACCTAACATTTATAACGCACTTACTTAGTTGTACGATCGGCAAAGATACTTTTCGCACAAGTACGATTACTTAGCCAATCTTTTTTCCAATCCGCCTGCAACTTAAGTGCGTGCCTGGATCTCGAAGCTTCAATACTCTCGCCGACAGCATTGGTAACAATTTAAGCCGATAGTCCCCCATTCCGCTCTTAGAATCAATTCCACGGGGCTTTTAGCGAAAGTGCTGTCAGAGGAATTTAGCTTTGAGGCTCTTGTTTAAGCCCCTGCTCGAATGTCGGCTTGACATTAACACGACTTGCGCGCAGCGTCAATATACGGTGTGAATGCAGGGGTAGCGCCAACCCGCGATGTGCTGGGGATTTTAGAAAAAATTTTAGTTATACGATCGACACAAACACTTTTCGCAATTTCAATCAAAAAAAATTTTTTGTGAAACTTTTATAAACTTCTCTGCGAAAACACGGATTGAGAAACGTATTAAAGGTATACGCGCTTTCGACCAACGGCCTAAACCAAGTTAAAGCGAATTACTCACACCAATTATCAGAGGATCAGTCAAATGAGCTTACTCAACTTAGATTTTTACCGTTCCAAATACAAAGATTTAGAAGACCTCAACGATGCCCAACTCGAAAAACATTTCCTAGACTTTGGCTTAGAAGAAGGCCGCCGCTTCAACCCTGCGATCGACCTCAAAGAATATCGGAGACTCAACCCTGATTTATCTGAATTAGATGACGAAGAGTCGTATCAACACTTAAAAAATGTGGGTTTAAAGGAGTTTCGCAAATTCTCCCCATTGATTGACCTCGAATATTATCAACAAGTTAACGACGATTTAGATGACTTGGACGGTGTGGAATTATTGGAACACCTGAACAAAAAAGGCTTCCAAGAATTGCGGAAATTCTCTCCATTCATCGACCTTAAATATTATCAACAAGCCAACGGCGACGATGACGACGATTTAGATGATTTAGAAGGTGTAGAGCTGTTTGAACACCTGAAAAATGTAGGGATGAAAGAAGGTTTTTCGCTGTCGCCACAGTTTGATATCGCGACTTACACTACTAAGAATACTCAAGCGATCGCTACTTTCTATGGAGTTAGAATCGAAGACATTAGCTTTCAGCAAGTATTTGAGTTTGCGACAGGTAAAGGCTTGCAGCAAGGACTCAAACCTTGGCCGGAATATGATTTAGATGACGATGACGACGATGACGATGATGTCGATGGCACTGTGAAGCCACCTAAACCAGTGACTGGGCTCGCTGCTAGCAACACCAATACTGACACCGACGATGACGATGATGCCGATGATGTCGGTGGCACGGTGAAACCACCTAAACCGGCGACTCCGCCCGCTGCTGGCAACACCAATACTGACACCGACGATGATGCCGATGATGTCGGTGGCACGGTGAAACCGCCTCAACCAGTTACTGCACCTGTTGCTGGCAACACCAATACTGA
>JAUBOG010000014.1:7447-7657 GCA_036700105.1 Microcoleus occultus BM001215583 | reverse complement strand
CGATGATGTCGGTGGCCCGGTGAAACCGCCTCAACCAGTTACTGCACCTGTTGCTGGCAACACCAATACTGACACCGACGATGACGATGATGCCGATGATGTCGGTGGCCCGGTGAAACCGCCTCAACCAGTTACTGCACCTGTTGCTCAACCTGTCGGTGCCGTCAATACTGACGATGATGACATGGATGACGCTGATGACATGGATGA
>JAUBOG010000014.1:2267-7347 GCA_036700105.1 Microcoleus occultus BM001215583 | reverse complement strand
TGCTGATGACATGGATGATGCTGATGACATGGATGATGCTGATGACATGGATGATGCTGATGACATGGATGATAGTGCGGAGCAACCTCAGTCTGTTGGCGGCAATTTAGACACCGACGATGATGATGATGATAATGACGATGCTGATGATGCTGATTGCAATCTAGATAAACCCGATGCTGTTACTGATGGTTTAGATTTCAGCGATCGAGTTGATGCAATGGAAGATTTTATTGCTAATTTCAAGAAGCAATACGGCGATGATGATGACAATGATGATGGCGGTGTCGATCGATCTGGGCCTCTGGGTGACGGTTTCAATTACGTCGAGTATCTTGAGTCAGTGAAAGATTTTATTGATGGTTTGAGCGATGACGACGATGACGACGATGATGACGACGACGACGATGATGATGCTGCTGACAATGTAAATGTAAATGACGACGATGACAATGACGACAATGACGACAATGACGACAATGACGACAATGACGGTCTAAATGACGACAATGACGACAATGACGATGAGGATGATGCTGACGATCTAGATGACAATGACAATGACGATGAGGATGATGCTGACGATCTAGATGACAATGACAATGACAATGACAATGACGATGATGCTGACGATCTAGATGACAATGACGACAATGACAATGACGATGATGCTGACGATCTAGATGACAATGACGACAATGACGACAAGGACAGTGACAATGACGACAATGACGACAATGACGACAATGACGATCTAGATGATAGTGACGATGATGATGCTGATGATGCTGATGATGCTGATGATTGCAATGTAGATAAACGCGATGACGTTACTGACGGTGTAGATTACAGCGACGATATCGATGAAGCGAAAGATTTCGCTCGCAATTTGAACACTGACAACGATGATGACAATGACGACAATGACAGTTTTGATAATTCTGATGATTCCGGTGACGATACCGATGACGTAGATGGAGGGGTAGACAGTCAGTTCAACCCAATGGACGGACGCACCATACAATGGTCTCGCGGTGGTGAGGATGCGGAGTCCAAATTGTTGGGAAGCGACGACAAAGATACCCTGTTAGACGGAAGTCAAGGGAAGGATTGGTTGACCGGCAATTCTGACGACGATCTGATTGGTGACGATCGCACTGCTAGTAGTGTCTACAGCAACCAAGGAAATGATTTTCTCTTAGGTGGCGGTGACGATTTACTCGGCGGCGACTTAAGCAGCGATTTCCTGACAGGGACTCCGCGCAAAGATACATTCTTTTTGGGAGATGACAGCGGTATGGAAATCATCTCTAACTTCACAAGTAATCTCGATTCTCTCGGTGCCATCAATGGATTTAGCGCGGATCGGCCAAGCATGATTCCTGGCGGTGGCGATGCTTTAATTCCCACGGACGATCGCCTGTTAGGCAATCGCGGAGTGTCCCCCAATCCACTCTCAACCCCTGATTTTATCTCATAGTTCTCACCCTTGATGAGCGATCGCCTTTGATTACACAAATTGTAGTGGGGGCGATCGACTTCCTGAAACCGAGTTTCTCTGGCAGACATCGATCGAATTTAAATATTGACTCAAGCAATATCGGGGTTTCAGATTCATTTTTGGAGAGGGCTGATACGCCCCCCAAAAAAATCTGAAGCTTTTTTTATCTCTGAGGACACACATAAGTGCGATCGATGTTTAATAAGTTTCTTAATCTGCCAGCAATTTTTCAGTAATTTTACGGATGCAGCAAAATAGCGATCGGGCAAAAGAGCCGAGTAACTTCGGTGAAAGTACCTAAAATCGATTTAATTTGATAACATAGTTTTAACGTAAGGTTAAATGAACATGAAATTCCAGATTTTTCTAACTCCCGCAGGCGTAACTAAATTCCTGCTTCGGGTCGTAGCTTTTTTAGTTGTAATGTCTTTCTTAGGGCAAATGACAGTGTACTTCTTGCCGAATTACCCGTTCCGAGACTACTTGGCAAAAGCATTCAGCGTTGATTACGAGCGAAACATTCCAACCGCATACTCAATTTTGGCATTGCTGTTTAGTTCTATCTTGCTGGGGGCGATCGCCTATGGCAAGAATTTGGATAGCGATCGCTACAAAAACCACTGGAAAGTGTTATCCTTCATATTTTTATGTCTCTGTTTAGACGAAGCAGCTCAAATTCACGAAAAGTTTATGTATCCGATGCGATCGCTCTTAAATGCCACGGGCTTTCTTTACTTTACTTGGGTAGTGCCGATCGGTTTTGTGGTAGCGATATTCCTATTATCCTACACTAAGTTTTTGTTCCACCTTCCTACTTCTACAAGAAACTTGTTTGTCGCAGCCAGCGTTCTTTATATTGGAGGAGCATTGGGGATGGAAATGGTAGGGGGATACCAAGCTTATACGGTGGGAATGCAGAATATACCTTACCTGATAATTGTTACCCTTGAAGAGTTGTTTGAAATGCTGGGGATTATTGTCTTTATTCACGCCTTGACCTCGTATATCAATAAATATTTAGGCGGTGTAAGTTGGAAATTTTCCCTAGGAAAAAACCAGGAACTACACCACAGCTCAAGTATCCAGATGCCTGCGATTAGCGAATCGGCAAGCCGAAAGTAGCGATCGCAAATTCGCGGACATATCGATGCTCATTTGCGCCTGGGCAGGATCAAAAAATGAGCATCGATATGTAGATTTTTTTTGAAATAGTCGAAAATACCGATATCTAATGTATTTAATCACCTTGAACTGTTGTCAACAATATGTTATGTTTCGACATGGTTTAGATAATTTTGGCACAGGGTCATGATATCAAAGTATATTGGGCTGATGGTGCACAGCGCTCTGATAGTTGCTCAGCTTGCACCTCAAGCAGCAGCCAATACTAACAGTATTATTCCGCTTCATTTAGCAGAAACTGCTACTGTAAAAACTGAGTGGGAAGCAAATCTTTCCGAATCAGGGAGTGATGAAATGTCACCGGCGATGCTCGGCGAACAGATCCCAGAATCTAGCGATACAACAGAATCTAATCCCAAAGACAGTTGTCCCCAGCCAGTGCAGCCGACAGCAGCAATGACTGAGTATATCTTGCCTGTTCCAGTCAAAGTATCTGGCAGTGCGATTTCGGTAAAAATTACCGGGATTACCGCATTCAGTCGAGCTCAAATTGATGCGGAAATTAGTACGATCGCTCAGCGGTTTGCCGATCGCGAAATTCCCAACGATGAATTTATCGAATTTTTAAAAGAACTAGAAAATAAAATTATTCAGCTCTATCGTAACAAGGGATATATCTATGCCCAGGCTCGACCGGAAAGCGCTACAATTATAGAGGGCGGTTTTGTAGAAATTCGCGTGGCAGAAGGCAGCATTTCAGGAATATTCATTCAAGGCAGACAGCGGTTAAACTTGTCTTATATTTGCAGTAGAATTGAAGCGGGAGTAGGTTCTCCTTTTAGCACGGTAGAACTCGAAGAAAAGTTAAGGTTGCTGCGTTTAGACCCGCTTTTAGAAAGCGTGCAGGCAAGTTTGCAATTTGGTAGTGGGAACCAAAAGACTTTGACTGTCAGTGTCAAAGAAGCAAAACCCTTCGCGGCTAGTGTCAGTTTTGACAATTACTTTCCTCCCAGCGTTGGATCGGAAAGAGTAGGAGTTAATCTGCGGTATCAAAATTTAACCGGAATCGGAGATGAGATTGTCGGTTCTTATTACCGAACTGCATCGGGAGGTGCTGAGGTTTTTGATTTGAATTATCGATTGCCGCTAAATTCAATGAATGGCACGCTGCAAGCAAGAGCGGCACTCAATCAAAACAAAGTTACTCAATCAGATTTTGACGATTTGGGGATTCGGGGAGATACAAAATTGTACCAGATGATTTACCGCCAGCCAATTGTGCGATCGACCGATCGAGAATTTGCTGTAATTGGCGGTTTCACCCATCAAGACGGTCAAACATTTATTTTCGACCAAACACCTGTTCCCTTTGGCATCGGGCCCGACGAAAACGGAGTCAGCCGCACCAGCGTGATTTTGTTCGGTCAAGACTATGTAAGGCGGGGTACTCGCGGTTCTTGGTCAGTGCGATCGCAATTTAACCTCGGCACCGGTTTATTGGATGCCACAACTAACGATTCTCCGATTCCTGACGGACAATTCTTGAAATGGAACGGTCAAGTGCAGCGAGTGCAGCAACTCGATCGAAATCATTTATTAATCCTGCAAACAGACTTGCAACTAACTCCAAATAGCCTGTTGCCATCCCAGCAATTCGTGATTGGCGGCGTTCAATCGGTACGCGGCTACAGGCAAAACGCCCGGGCTGGAGATAACGGATTTCGCTTGTCAGTAGAAGACAGAATCGCTGTACGGCGCAATGCAGCGGGAACCCCCACACTTCAACTTGCACCGTTTGTAGAATTAGGAACTGTGTGGAACTCAGCCAAGAACCCGAATCCATTACCGAAACAGACATTTGTAATCGGCAGCGGTTTAGGAGTAATTTGGCAGCCGTTTCTAGGTATTGAGGGCTTGAGCGTGAGACTTGACTGGGGAATACCGTTAATTAATTTGCGCGATCGAGGCAACAACCTTCAAGAGCAAAGCTTGTATTTTGGTGTAGGATACACGCTCAAATAAAATTATTGTATCAGTAATATCGTTTGATGATTGTGATTGTTTTGCGGGATAGTCCGAAGGCCTGTATTTCCACAGCAGGCCCGACGCCTACCCCACAAGAATCATCCTCGAATTGTGCAAAGCCAATTTTTATCGCTAACTGACTTAACTAAAGCCTTCCTCATCCGCTGGGTCGCCGTAGGGGTCTTCGCTGGCCGGTCGCACGTCGCCGAACATTCCGGCATCCGCTACGTAGTCGGCGGGGTCGCCGTAGGGGTCTTGGCTGGCTGGAATCACGTTGCCGTACTGTCCGTAGTCGGTACCGGCGTAGTCGGCGGGGTCGCCGTAGGGGTCTTGGCTGGCCGGGATCACGTTGCCGTACTGTCCGTAGTCGTTACCGGCGTAGTCGGCGGGGTCGCCGTAGGGGTCTTGGCTGGCCGGGATCGCGTTGCCGTA
>JAUBOG010000014.1:0-2167 GCA_036700105.1 Microcoleus occultus BM001215583 | reverse complement strand
GGTCGCCGTAGGGGTCTTGGCTGGCCGGGATCGCGTTGCCGTACTGTCCGTAGTCAGCGGGGTCGCCGTAGGGGTCTTGGCTGGCCGGGATCGCGTTGCCGTACTGTCCGGGATTTGAGGGATCTTCGTAATTGGCATCAGGATCGACTTGCTGGCTGTCTGGCCCGACGATCGCATCTTTGATCTTCCGCAAAAAACTGTCTACCATGATGGAGTTCCTCTTATTATGTGGTGAAAAACGGCTGTTTTAGATGGGGAATACCAGATTGAATTGAAAATGTTCGATCGTCCATCTAAAAGCTGAAATAATTGGCTTACTGTGCGGGAACAGGACTTGTAGCTTCCGGCAAGCTAGTGAGGTCTCGGCCCGCAGTTTGGTTGTTGAACCCCTGGAATTCGCGGTAACGCGCTACTTCGGACTCAGGAACATTAACCTTAATTCCTTCAGGCGGCGGCGTTACCCAGTGAGCGCGATTCTGAGCATCGCGGTAATAAACGCGACCGTTTTTGGAAAGGTAATATTTCCCCTGCGGCCCCTGTCCTTGTTTATTTTTGTGTTGGTTGTAGAGGTAATAAAGGGCTGCGGCTCCTGCTAAAGTAATTGCTACTTTTTGAGTATTGCTCAATCCTTTTTTTGCTTCCGGCGTTCGACTGGGGGCGCGATTAGTTTGCACTCCTCCAGCGCGAGTGTCGTCAACCGGAGGCGGGGGAGCCGAACTTTGTTGGCTAGAACCGCAAGCACTCAAAAACGGAAATGCCAGCAGCGTTGTCAGCAGCAGAGCCATGAAGCGCGATCTTCTGGATTCGGGTTTGATTGTGTTCATTGCCGCTCCGAATAGTCGGGATTACAGGTACGGTGTATTCTGGCGAGGTTGAGGAACCTGAGCTGCTGCCAACTGTTTTGCTTGTAAGTAAATTAATTTGTCAAAGCAATTTTGACAAAAGTAGTTGCTGAGAACTTACAACAGCGCAGGAAGATATTGCCTTTCTATTCAATCATCCTCAAATCTCTCTCAAATTTGCTCATTCTACGGATATAAATAAAGTTTCTGTTATTTCAGTCTGCAGGTATATACAAATGCGCGCCCTCGGGTAAAAATAAATTCCGTTTGTGGAGGTAAAAATAAGCGAAGTGAAGCGGACGGATGCGAGTCCGAAACTCTTTCGCAGCAGTGGCGGGGGAAAGGAGGCGGGATTGATAGCTGAAGGAAGAAGGAAGTTCGGCAACGGATTGTGTAACGGATGTAGCGGATGTAACGGATGTCAGTCCGATGGAAGAAGGAAGAAGATCGATGTGAAGAAGGAAGAAGGAAGAAGTAATAATAGTAAGGGTTTCAGCAATTAAGAACATCCCAACCGTTTTACAGGTTGCTATATGAGTCCGCTGGGGTTTAATTGCGCCTCCCTGCTTGTCTGAAGAGGGCGACAATTTTTTTGTAAAAATTCTGGAGAGGTCGATCGCACTCGTGTATTAATAATTAACTGCGAGAGAAAGCCGTTGAAGCTTTTCAGATATTTATGAAATTTAAAAATTTAGTTACTGTGGGATTGTCGATCGCCGTTATATATACTGCCGCCAAATATATACCAGCTTCTATTCAGCAAAACCAAGTCAAGCAACTGCTGGAAACCAAACAGTGTCCCGAATGCAATCTCAGCAACGCCAACCTCAAAGCAATGGACTTGCAAGGATTTAACTTCGCCGGCGCCAACCTCGAAGGAGCTAATTTATCGGGAGCAAAATTAGCCAATGCCAACCTCAAAAATGCTAACTTAAATAGAGCCAACCTGACCGGAGCCGATTTGGGATGCAGCGGCATCACTTTCAACCTCGATACTAACAGTCAAGGAGCAAATATGGATTTTAATGTCAGCGCTGTTCCCGAAAAAAACAACCCAGAAAATGCAGTAGTTGGCTTAAACATGAAAGCAACGGATCGGGGAGCGACAGTTCGCTTAAATTTGCCTGGATGCGCCGACTTCGAGAATGCTAGCTTGCAAGAAACTAAAATGCCCGACGGCAACATTCATCCTTAACCCCTGCAAATATAGCAACCTGCTGTCTCATAATTTGTCAACTTCTTGTCAATCTTTCTGCTCTCTCTTTTCTCTTTCTCTGCGTTCTCTGCGGCCTCTGCGGTTCATAAAAAAAAACCGCCGCCTGTTA
>JAUBOG010000149.1:0-13214 GCA_036700105.1 Microcoleus occultus BM001215583 | reverse complement strand
GGGGCTTAATCGTCAGACAGTAGACTGGTACTACATTTAACGCTAAGTTGACACCGATGGGCAGTGCCGTTTCCCTAGAATTAATCACGGTACGGACACGGCACTGCCGTATCCTCTCGCTTATCATTCCGGCACAGCCGGAATTGATATCATCAGATTTTAGAAGCACTAAAGTCCTGAATGCGAACCTGATTAATTAGTTTGCAGTCAGGACTTGAGTCCTTGATTATCGGCTGTTAATTATTTAACTGGGGCGAAAGGATTCGAACCTCTGAATGGCTGGACCAAAACCAGCTGCCTTACCACTTGGCGACGCCCCAACGTCTCAACATTTATCATAGTAACACCCCGACACGGTAATCTGTCAAGCACTTTGACAATTAAATTTAAAAAATTTTTTTGCAGCCGATCGCCTGCTGGTTTATTTTGCAGCAGCAGCGGGGTTCGCCAGCGGGATCTCAATCCAGAATTCCGCTCCCTGTCCGGCTTCGGAGATACACTTCAAGCTGCCGCCGTGTTTTTCCACCACAATCTGGTAGCTGATAGACAAGCCGAGTCCCGTACCCTTTCCTACAGGCTTAGTGGTAAAGAAAGGGTCAAACAAGCGCAATTTAGCTTTTTCGGTCAATCCCGGGCCGCTGTCGCGAATCCGAATCACGGCGAATTGACCGATCGGCTTTCCTGACTCAGCAGCATCCGAGTTTCGGCCCACCACCGCCGTCGAGATTGCGATCGTCTTGGGTGCGGGCACATTTTCCAAAGAGTCGATCGCATTCCCCAAAATATTCATAAATACTTGGTTGAGCTGTCCGGGATAGCACTCTACCTTCGGCAAAGCGCCGTAGTCTTTAATTATCTCAATTCCCGGTATCAGCCCGTTTGACTTCAAGCGGCTCTGCAAAATCAGCAGCGTGCTGTCAATCCCTTCGTGAATGTCCACCGGCTTCATCTCGGCTTCATCGTGCCGCGCGAAGTTCCGCAGAGAAAGCACAATTTTGCGGATGCGTTCGGCTCCCATCTCCATCGAAGACAGAATTTTCAGCAAATCCGGCACTACGAAATCAATGTCGATTTCTTCGCTTTTGTCGAGAATCTCATCCCCAGGCTCCGGGTAGTGCTTTTGATACAAGCGCAGCAAATCCAGGATATCTTTCACGTACTGCTCGCAGTAAGTCAAGTTGCCGTAAATAAAATTAACCGGATTGTTAATTTCGTGGGCGACACCGGCGACCATTTGACCGAGAGAAGACATTTTTTCGTTTTGGATGAGCTGAGCTTCTTTCTGCTGCAAACTCTGCAAAGTTTCCGTGAGTTGGCGGGCTTGAGTTTGAGCTGCTAAGGCTGCCGCCCGGGTTTGGGCGTAAAGTTCGGCTTGGTCGATCGCGATCGCCAGTTGATCCACCACCGCTTGCAGCAATTCCACTTCGCTAGCGGCCCAGGAACGGCGGCTGCTGTAATTATTGCAAACTATCGCTCCCATTTGACCGGAGCGAGTCTTGAGCGGCAGCAGCAGCTTAGAAACAATCCCGACACTCTTGAGAAAAGCTCGCGTCGGCGGTTCAATGCAGGGTGCTGTTGCTGCGTCAGAGATCCTGAGCGTTTGACGGCGGCGAATTTTCAAAGCCAGCAGCGTTATTTGGGCGATCGGATATTCGGCGAGCCGCTCTTGGAGTTCGGGATTTGCCGCCTCGTGGGTGATCGCAAAGCTTTGCTGCCCGTGCTGCGAGACTGCATACCACAAAAAGTAACACTGGTCAACCTGCAACAAGCTGCGGATCTCGTTCACCGCCGTATCTAAAATTTTGTCGAGATCGAGGGAATTCCGCATCTGGCTGGCGAGGCCGAACAGCAGGCCTTCGCGGCGGCTCAACAATTCTTCTCGGGCCTTGACGCGATCGACCGCCACGGCGATCGCGTTAGCCATCCACTCCAGAACATCTAGCGCCCCCTCCGTTGCCGGAGCAGCGCTGCACAGAGCCATCACTCCCACCAGCCGCTCCTCCACAATCAGCGGATAGGCGATCGCCCAGAGGGACGGGTCTGACGGTAAAAACACAGGCCCCGTTTCCAGTTTTTCCGGTGCCAAAGACACCCAATCTTCGATTTCCCGTTCCCACTCTTGGCTGCTGAGTCCGGAAGCAGCCTGCAATTCTAACCGCTCTGCCTGGGCGTTGAACGTCCAGATGCTCGCCCCGGAGGCATCGAGGTAATCTACCATTGCCTCGGTGCAGCGGCCCAGGATGGCCGGTATTGTCCCGCCACCTCCGAGGGCTGCACCGACTTTGGCTTGCAGGGTTCGATCGCGCGATCGCTCCTGCAGCGGGGCTGCTGTGGGTGGGCGCTCCCAGGTGTCGGGCGAGCGGGTAACGATTTCTGGGATTTGTTTGGTATCGGGCTCGCCTGAAATGCGCCCTGAAGTTTCCCGCAAATCTGGAGATTTGCCGGTTTCGAGAATTGTCCGATTTTTTGTCGGCAATCTGCTCGTGCCGCTCTCTGGTGTCTGTACTTCCCAGAAAAAATCCCGATCCGATCGAGCTAACTCCGAGATTTGCTGGCCCTCGGAGGTGATATTTTCTGCCTCTGCTGCCTCTTTCTGGACTGTGACCAATTGCCAGCGCAGCTCCACCAAACTCGCAACTTGCCGAGCCACAGCTTGCATACCATCTATCGTTTCTTTTGTCAACTCTCTCGGCACGGAGTCCATGACCGATAGCACTCCCAGCATCTGCCCGTCCGAGGTGACGACCGGGATTCCAGCGTAAAATTTTACGAAGGGATAGGAAACAGTTAGCGGATGTTCGGCAAATTCCCAGTCACAAGAAGCGTCCCGGACAATGACGGCTGGTTGTTTGCTGAATAAATTGGCTGGGGGTTCGGGAGCCGGTTCTGGAGCAACCTCCGGTTTTTGCAAGGAAATTGCCGAGTCAAATTCCGAGACAAAGTTCGAGCTTTTGGCGAACTCTTCGGGAGTTTGGTCGATCGCGCGATCGCAAAAATTCAGGTAACGGTGGGCCAAAGTTCGATCGATACCTAGCTGCGACTTCAACCAATGACCGCTAGCATCCATCAAGCTCAAGAAAGCAATAGGGGTTCGGCTAATCCTGGCGGCCAAGCCGACCAAATCGTCAAAGCAAGCCTCTCTACCAGAGCCGAGAAGCTGATACAAGTCGATGTTACGGAGCTCGAACGCTTTTTTACCAAAAGGCAAGGGTGCTTTCATCATGTATAACTGCCCATCTAGTTGCTTGCAACTGCCATTCTCAATAGTGACCGAAAAAAACGAGCTGTGAATTTTGTACCCGGAGACTGTGGGTGCAAGCCGCGCGCAGGCTGCTTGCGCCAAACCCAGACTAATCTCTTGACTGATATTGAAACTTTTGAGTTATGGGAAGTAGAGCACACCAGATCTAAAACTGTAGAAATTATAATTCCAGTTGACTATGCTTTTTAATACGGTCGGGGGGCTTCATCTAAGAGCCTCGGTCGGGAGCAAGCACCTGTGATAAATACATAGCGAATAGCTTACACAGAATTTCTTAATAAGTTTAATTGTATCTTAACAGAATTGTCTAATCGCGGGTAGATGGCTTGCTGGTAGATTAAAATAATTGATTGGTGCCACAAGATCGGTGCAGTTTACCGGGCTGTGCCGCAGGCAGAGGATCGACTACAATTACGAGATCGACTAGAAAAAACCGCCAAAATGTTAAACTTTGTAAAAATAGTTGTCAAACTCGACGGTTGCAGGCTTCTAGGTTGGGATGCACATTTTGCAACTGTTGTAATCGCCGATCGACCTCTCTTGCCAATTCCTTTTTTCGAGTTTGAGGCAAAAAAACAGTGTGGCGATTCCTACTAACGAGCCCGCAGGATGGGCAATTATTTCCCAGAGGCAAGTCTCAAAAATTGACGGCGGGAATTATGTTTTCTATTTTCAAGAACTATAAATAAACCGGAGAAGAATATGTCGGCAAGTAACAACCAAATACCAACAATTTTGGCAGTTGATGATAGCGTCGTCATGCAAGGACTTGTCAAACAGGCTTTAAGCAAAGAGTTTCGAGTTCTAGTGACCGACAATGCAGTCGATGCTTTGTCAACGATTTATCACGAACAAATTTCGGTTCTGTTGCTCGATGTTTCAATGCCCGGTATTGACGGTTTGGAACTCTGCCGCACCGTCCGCAGCTTGCCTCAGTTTCAGAATTTGCCGATCGTGATGCTGACAGCGCGAGATGGAGCCTTTGATAAAGTACAGGGCCGTTTGGCGGGAGCAACCGAGTATTTAACTAAGCCGTTTGATGCTGACAAGTTGCGCGAAGTAATTGGTAAGTTTATCAACCTCAAATCATAAAATTTACTGGCGCTACATCAAAAAAAAAACGTCCGGGATACACAACATATCCTAATTATGCAGGGTGCGCAGTCCGCACCTTAGCGCTATAGTTCACGCGTCAAACCTATGGCAAATTGCCCATTCTTACCTGTACTTGATTAAACGGCAAACCGCTAGATTCTCCCGCTTGTCCTAAACTTTTAATTTCGCCAACAGTAGAGGGGCGATCGCGCCCAGGGGTAAAACGTACTGAGCCGCACCGAGGGCGATCGCCTCTTTCGGCATTCCAAAAACAACGCAGCTAACTCGATCTTGAGCAATTGTCAAGCCGCCTGCTCGGGCGATCGCCAGCATACCATCAGCACCGTCTCGGCCCATTCCTGTTAGCAAAACACCCGCCGCCGCCCGACCGTAAAAATTAGCAACTGACTTAAATGTTACCGTCACTGAGGGGCAGTGTCCCGCTTCAGGAGCAGCTTCAGAATAAACAAATCGCCCTTCAAAATCCAATTCTAAATGGCGTTTTTCGGGCGGGAAATAAACAGTACCAGCTTGCGGAAATTCCCCCAAACCCGCTATTTTAACCGGCAGTTTAGATTCACAAGCCAACCAGTCAACCAATCCCTGCAAAAATCCTTCGCTGATATGCTGGATGCAAATTACCGGCACTGGCAAATTAGCTGGAAACTGCGAAATAATTGACTGCAGCGCTTGCGGCCCGCCTGTAGACGCGCCCACAGCCAACAACTTAACAGTTTGAGAAGAGAGATTTTTGGTAGATAATTTGTAATTTTGGATTGGTAGTTGATTGATTTTGCTAATGGGGCGATCGCCTGTTTCAATTGCTCCCAGCTTTTGATGGCGCGTAAATACTTTAACCCCAGACAAAATTTTAACTTTAGCGATTAATTCATTCGCGAGGCGATCGTAATCTGACGCCAACCCCCCAATTGGTTTCGGAAAAACATCTAATGCACCTGCTTTCATAAGTTCAAATACATTTTGAGTATCCTTTGCTTGTACAGAAGCACTAATTATTAAAATCGGTAGCGGGTATTTCTTCATCACTTCCTGCGTGAATTCTAACCCGTTCATTTTTGCCATGTTCAAATCCGTACAGATGACTTCCGGCTGAAGTTTTGGGATTAATTCTAGGGCTTCTAACCCGTTACAAGCGGTTCCGACAACTTGGATTTCTGGCGAAGCATCAAAAATGCGCTTGAGGACGATCGTAGCTACGGGGGAATCTTCTACTAACAATACTTTAATCGGCGATAACATCAGTTATTTTAGGTAATTGGCAATTGAGAATGGGGCATCGGGCATCGGGCATCGGGCATTGGGCATTGACAATTGCTAATTGCTAATTGCTAATTGGCAGTAAATAATAAATAACCAATAACCCGCCACCAATAGCTAACAACTAAACTAACCTTTTCAAAGTCTCGATCAATACATCTTGATTGAACGTACCTTTAGGAATATAAGCATTAGCCCCGGCATCAGCCCCTCTTTTTCTATCTTCATCCGACGCCAAAGATGTCACCAAAATAATCGGCAACTCACTGTATTCTTTTTGCTGGCGAATTTTAGCAGTCAGTCCCAAACCGTCCAGGTTAGGCATTTGTACGTCAGAAATCAGAGCATCAAAATAGCGAGTTTTCAATTTATTGAAAGCATCCAATCCGTCTACTGCTGTCACCACTTCATAACCTGCACCTTCGAGGATGCGTTTTTCTTGAGTGCGGGTAGCGATCGAATCTTCCGCTAAAAGTATAACTTGTTTTCGGCTGAGAGTCTCAATGGGCGATCGGGGACCAGAAACCCCGCGCGACAAAACTTGCTTGCGTACAGATTTTATCAAATCGTGGGGATTGAGCACCATGCAAACTTCCCCCGTCCCGAGAATCGTTGCACCTGAAACATTTCGCACCCGTTTCAGCAATCGACTTTGAGGTTTGATCACCACATCCTGTTCGTCAATCAAAGCATCTACAAATAATCCCAATCTTTCCTCACCAACTTTTAAAATAATGCAAGACATTTTAGGAGTATTTGAAGTCAAAAATTCTGCCTCTATTTTTCGATTGACTTCTCTCCAACTTTCCTGCGTCCATTCCCAATTATTCGGCAGCCATTCTCTATTATTTAATTCTAGTAAATCTACCAAATAAGCAACAGAAAGCGGCTGACCGTCAGAAAGTATAGTTGATTTACATTCGACAGCAAAAATATCTTCATAAGCCACCAATTTCGCCGTTTCGACAAACTCTATCGGCAGGGCGTAAGCAATACCTGCAACCGCTACAATTAATACATTAGCCGTAGCTAGCGAGGTACTCAGTTGCAGGCGAAAAGTGCATCCTTGTCCTGGTACAGATTCAACTTGAATGCTGCCTTTTAGTGCTTCAACATTAGTCCGAACTACATCTAAACCCACGCCGCGACCAGAGACTTCAGTTACAAATGTTCTGGTTGAAAAACCAGCAGCAAAAATTAGGGATTGAATTTGGCTTTCTGTCATGGCTGCGAGTTCTTCCGGCGTGCAGATATTGCGTTTAATAGCAGTTTGTTTAATGCGATCGAGATTCAGTCCCCGACCGTCATCAGCCACTTCAATGATAATATTGCTAGCAGTCTGGTAGCCTTTAATTCGGAGAGTAGCCGCCGGATGTTTGCCGAGTTTTTGGCGTTCGGCGGGCGTCTCGATGCCGTGGTCGATCGCATTCCGAATCATGTGCATCAAAGGGTCTTTCATTTCTTCTAAAATGCGTTTATCAGCTTTAGTTTCCGCACCTTCAATCACTAATTCAAGTTCTTTCCCTTCCCGCTTTGCCAAGTCTCTTACTGCTCGGGGAAATAGATTAAAAATAGTAGACAAAGGCAGCAGTCTGAGAGTGCGAATTCCTGATTCTAATTCCTCCGCAATTAATTCGAGTCTGGCAGTATCTTCATACACTCGATTTTTCAAGCGATTTACTAGAGTTCCCAGAAGTTCTAAACGTTCTTCTGTACCCTGGTAATAATTTTGTAGCTGGAGGACGATCGCATTTTGTTTAGACCCCTCTTTATCATTTTCGATCTGATGAAAAGCTAACCGATTCATAAAAGCTTCTCTGCTCCAAGCTTCCCACAGATTTGTCAGATTTTCGATATCAGATATCCGGTGTACGACGCGAGTTTTGGTGACAGTCAGTTCCCCTGCTTGATTCATTAAATCGTCTAAGTTTTGGGTAGCAACTCGAATTGTTTCGATGCGGTAAGAGGCACTAGAAAAACTGCTAGCAGCGGGTTGGGAAGCCGATGCAGCCGCAGGTACAGAAGCGCTAGGCAAATTTTGAGCTTGCAGCAGCAATTCTTGCTCGGATTGCAGGGTGGAAAAAGAGTAATTATTATCTAAATTAGCAGTGAAAAAAGTTTCACTGTTTGTTTCTGATGGCGCAGTTTCCGAATCGGTAAATTCTGTTTTTACTAATTCTTGTTCGGGGACTTGTGAAGATGCTGGCTTGGCTGTCGGGGCGGGCGGCTGGGGCTTGTTAGAAGCACCCATCATGCTAGCGAGTACGTAAAATGTATTGACACCGGAATCTTCACCCGTGACGGCTTCGTCAACAAGTTTGCGGATGGCGTCTAAACCTTGCGAAAGCCGATCGCTAATCTCTCGATTGAATTCAGTTTCTCGCCGCTTGATACCTCCCAAAATATGCTCTATTTGATGAGCTAAAGATGCTACATTCTTTACGTCCAGCATCCCAGCATCGCCTTTAAGAGAATGGGTTTCCCGCAGCAATTCTTCTAACTTAGCTGAGTCTCCCGGGTGTTGTTCCAAGTACAGCAATCCATCGTCTAGTTTTTGCAAGTGTTCTTCACTAGCAATTTTAAATACATCTCGGAGTTCTTCATCTTCAATCATATATATATTTGGGTAATGGGGAATGGGGAATGGGGAATGGGGAATGGGGAATTGGTAATTTGGAATTAATCTTCCTTCTTCCTTCTTCCTTCTTCCTAATATCCGTTACATCCGTTACATCCGTCGAGCGAATCCGCTGCCGAACTTCCTTCAACATCTAACTAAACTACTGAT
Organism: Microcoleus occultus BM001215583; assembly: GCA_036700105.1. Lineage (GTDB taxonomy): Bacteria > Cyanobacteriota > Cyanobacteriia > Cyanobacteriales > Microcoleaceae > Microcoleus. The sequence continues at coordinate 4,791 of JAUBOG010000149.1, read as the reverse complement.
TTTAAATTTTGAGCTGCTTGGTTGAGTTGAGAAATGCCGAGTTTGACTTGAGAAATGCCGGAAGCAGTTTCCTGGGCGGCGAGGTTGAGAGAGTTGACGGCTTCAACTACATCCTCAATGGCGATCGCCTGATTTCTGGCAGTAAAAGAAATTTGTTTGCTGTTCAAAACAATGCGATCGATCGCCTCGGCGACTCCTGCAAATGCGTCTGCCGTTTTTCGGGCAATTTTTACTCCATTTTCCACAGTTTTTGTGCCGTTATCCGTCGCCCTTGCTGTCGAACTAATCGCTTTCTGGATGTCTGCAACTAAAGCATTAATTTTGCTAGCAGATTCCTTGCTGCGATCGGCTAATTTGCGGATCTCGCTGGCAACAACCGAAAATCCTTTGCCGCTTTCACCGGCTCTAACTGCTTCGACAGCAGCGTTGATGGCGAGCATATTTGTTTGGTTTGCTAAATCGCTGACTAAACTGGAGATATTGCCAATGCGATCGGTTTGTTCGCTCAAATGCAAAATTTGCTTTTGAATTGCTGCTACATTTTCGGTCAAAATTGCCATTTCTTTCAAAGTGTTGTCTACGGCTTGACTGCCTCCTGCTGCGAGTTTAAGGGCAAGGGCCGCCCCGAAAGCGGCCGCTTCGGCTTGCGAGGCACAAGCTTTGCTTGATTCGCCCAATTCGTCCATTGTAGTGGCAGTTCGATCGACAGCATATAGTTGTTGGCTGGCGATGCGTTCCTGCTGTTCGACGGTGACAGCAATTTGCGAGGAAGAAGAGGCGATCGCCCGCACGATGTCATTTACCGAGCGGGTAGTTCTACGGGCTAAAAAAATTGCGATCGCGCTGACAGCAGCAGCCGTCATTCCAACTCCGGCTATCAGAGTAGAAAGCAGCTCTTTTTGCGGAGCAAATACATTATTTGTATCGTTGGCAACAATCACGCTCCAACCCAATTCAGGCATATTTTTTGTTTCAATAGGAGCGTAAGTAATCAGTTGCTTAGAATTATTAATGCGCTCGATAGCGATGACACTGTTAATTTTTCTTTCCGCTTGCAATTTAGCAAAAATATCAAATTCTAACCGTGCCTCTGTGTTCACCTGCTCAGTTTCAGTTGCCGAAAAAAACTTGCCATTGCCATCAATCAAATGGTATTCCTCTTTTTGAAATGCCTCCGAGTCTCCGATCAATTTATCTGTGTTTTCGTGAAAATCCTCCTCTAAATAAGTTGTAGGCGTGCGAGTCCTGATGACGGCGATAGTTTTTCCGGTATTGATATCGACAACGGGCGCCGCCGCAAAAATGGCGTATTTACCATTAATAAATGACTTCCTGGGCTGCACAAGCGTAGGACGATTAGTTTTGATTACTTGCTGAAAATAGTCGCGCTTTCCGAAATCTGTAATCGGTTCTCCGCTCGATTGCAAAATAGTATTTCCCTGGAGATCCGCGACTGCAATACTGTCGTAGCCTTCCCCTCCTTTTACATATTTATCTAACAGAGCTTGTTTTTGACTGGTTGATGTTGTTTGGCTGACTCTGGGGTCGTTCAGTATACCTAAATTAGCGAGTTCCTCAATGTCTAGGTATCGTTCAAAAAGAAAGTTGCTGACTTCATTTGCTGTAGAAATAGCCCGCGCTTCTTGGTACTTAATTACGTATTGAGTCAAGTTTTCGCTGGCAAATAGATAAGTAATCGCTCCTGTCAATATAACTGGGATGGTACTGAGGGCGATCGCAAAAATAATTGCTTTAATTCTTAACGGCCAATTTTTGATTTTTCGGATCATAAGTTCTTAGCTGAAAGTTCAGAATTTTTGAAATTTGAAACTTGGAAATGAATCATGAGTATCGGCTTGGGATCTTGCCTGCGGTGTTGTTTTTTGGGAAACGATCGTAACTGATAACTCTTCTAAACAACTGATTTTAAATCTAAAGCTGCTTCGTTCAATCTTTGAGTGCCGATTTTAGTTTGAGTGATACCGCAAGCCGTTTGTGCGGCTGCTTGGTTGAGAGAGTTCATAGCTTCTACCACTTGTTCGATCGCGATTGCTTGCTGTTTGGCGTTCAGCGAAATTTGCTGAGAGCTCACAACCACGTTGTTAATCGCATCAGCGACTCCGGCAAATGCTGCGGCAGTTTCCTCCGCAATATTTACGCCAGAGTCCACAGTTTTAGTTCCTGCATCTGTCACCATTACTGTTGAGTTAATCGCCCTCTGAATATCAGCAACTAACAGATTAATTTGCGAGGCAGATTTTTTACTGCGATCGGCAAGTTTGCGGATTTCTGACGCCACAACGCCGAAACCCTTGCCGTGTTCGCCCGCGCGCACTGCTTCCACCGCAGCATTTAGCGCTAACATATTAGTTTGATTTGCCAAATCGCTAACTGCAGTTGAGATATTGCCAATGCGATCGGTTTGCTCGCTCAACTGCATAATTTGCCCTTGCATATCCTGCACTTTCGTTTTCAGCGCGGCCATTGCTTCTAAAGTTTGTTCCACAGCTTTTGTACCGCCACCAGCTAAAGTTAAAGCTTGCATTGCTTGAGATGCGGCAGTTTCTATCTGCTGTGAAGTCGCCCTAGAAGATGCGCCCAATTCGTCCATTGTCGTCGTAGTTTGATTGACTGAAGCTGATTGCTGGCTGGCCATGCGTTCCTGTTCTTCCACTGTAGCTGCAATCTGGGCGGAAGAACTGGCGATCGAGCTAATGGCGCGATCGATCGTTCCAGCAATTCCTGACGCGATCGCCCAAGCAACACTCGCACCAAACAGCACTAACAGCACCGAACCAATCACCAGGGTCGATACCAAATAGCTTAAAGCTGCCTTCGTGCTTTGGGTTTCTTGCTTAATCATCTTTAATTCTGTTTCCCGAAATTCCCGGTTCACTTCCACAAATTCATTCACAAATTTTGTGTACTTGCCTGTATTGAATATAGCAAGGGCTTCCGCTGCCTGATTTTGCTGGAATAAACGAACAATTTCATTAGAGCCCTCATAATATTCGTTTACTAGCTCGATCATCCTCTGCAAACGAATTTTTTGTTCGGGATTTTTAACTATCGGAGCTACATTGCTCCCCGACTGGCGAGCCAACTCTGCACCTGTTCTAAAATCCGTTAAAAACTGCTGATTTTTATTAACTAAATACCCGCGCATCCCCCGCACCATTTGCTCCGCACCTACGGACATCTTACTTGTTTCTCCGATGACATTTTCTACTCTTTCCAATTCTTGGAAAGTGTTAAACACCTGATTTGTAGTACCGAGAACTAATACCGGCAGACCTAAGTAGATAGCTGCTGGGGCTAGATATCCGAGCAGCATCTTGTTTCTAATGTTTAGTTTTTTTATTTTAGCAAACATTTGTTTCCTTAATTTAAGATAGGATTTTTGTTAGTATTTTTGTGACGCTGCGATGGTTGTTGGGAATCCAGCCTCGGCAAGAGAAATCAGCTTATAACTTCTTTGGTTGATGCTGTGCAGTGACAGTAGCAAATAGTATCATAGCAAATTCTGTTCTCTTACTCTCTTTTATTTTGTTTCCGGTGGCGCGGACATCGTTTGTGGAGGCGCGACCCCGATTTTGCTGTAAAATTTTTCTTCAAACCTCCTCATCAACAACAACTCCCCCTTTTGTTAGCAGTTGCTGCAAGTTTAGAATAGCGATGATTTTTTTTTCATAAAAAGCCGTTCCACGAAGGAATTCACGGTTGGCAGAATTTAGGGCAGCCGGAATAGTTGCAATTTCTGCCAGATTCAAGTGTATAATATCTAAGATTTCTTCAACTACTATACCGGCCACCAAATCTTCAATTTCCACAACGATCGCCTTTGAGAGAGATTTTGTATCCGCCGGCATATTTAAAACATTCCGAATGTCTACTAGCGTCAGGATCTCGCCCCGCAAGTTCATATTGCCAATAATGCGATCGGGAGTGCAAGGAACCGGAGTTACCTGGCGAATCTCGGTAAATTCGCGCACTATCCCGAGATTAATACCAAAGTATTCGCCGTTTAAAACAACTACCGCCAGCGACATCTCAATTCTCGCAGAATTTTCGCTCTCGCCCAACAGCCTCAAATTGTCAGCCCGCTCTCGAAAAATTGCCTTTTCTCGGGCTGTAGCATTCGGACAAAAAACGTGAGGCTTGTCCAAAAAATTAGCATCTACTGCTAACAGTTTTGGATCTATTTCTAAGTGCAAATTTTGGGTTTCTACGTTGCCTGCAGGGCTGGCAGAAACTGGCATTTCGATGTTTGTTTTGTCGGGAGAATATCGAATTAAACGATCGAGATCGAGCAGCATGATAATATCGGCCCCGCAGCGGGCGAATCCAGCTAAAAAACGATCGGGCACCTCTGGCTTCTCTCGCCCGTAAGATAGCTGCGGAGTGATGGCTTCTGCGGGGATCTGCTTAACTTCGGTAACTAGATTGACAACGATCGCAAAAAGAAACTCTTGCCATTCTATGACGATCGCGCTATCTGTCACAGAATACTCCTGCCAAAGGTATCCAAAACGCAGATTCAGATCCATCACCGGCAGAATCGAGCCCCTGAGAGCGATCGCCCCGACAATATCTTGAGGCGCTTCGGCGATCGATGTCAACTCCGGCAGAAAGAAAATTTCCCTAACGCAGCCGACTTCTACACCGCAAAGCAAACCGTTCTGTTGAAATATAAGATACGGCTTAGTTTCCATATTTATCCTGATACTTTATTTACAGAAGAAGGAAGAAGGAAGAAGGAAGAAGGAAGAAGGAAGAAGGAAGAAGGAAGAA
>JAUBOG010000931.1:0-1081 GCA_036700105.1 Microcoleus occultus BM001215583 | reverse complement strand
GAGCGACGCACCCTACCACTAATAAAGGGGATATGTTACCCGGATTTGGTATTATTAGTGATTAGTGAATAGTCATCAGCCATCAGCCATTAGTCATCAGTCATTAGTCAGTCATTAAATTAATGGAACCTGAAATTTTACAAAAGTTACTCGAATCTGTGGCGGCGGGCGATGTCAGCCCCGCCGTCGCTTTAGACAAATTAAAGCATTTCGACTTTGAACAAGTGGGAGATTTTGCAAAAATCGACCACCACCGCAGATTAAGAACCGGTTTTCCTGAAGTCATCTGGGGCCCGGGGAAAACACCGGCTCAAATTGTGGAAATTATCGAGGCGATGCGCGGGCGAAATTCTGCCGTGATGGCGACGCGAATTGAACCAGAAGTTTTCGAGCAATTGCAGCAGAAAATACCCGATTTGCGCTACTACCAAACAGCTAGAATTTGTGCAATTTCTGATAAATCCTCCACTCCCCAGCATCCGGGTACTGTAACTATTATCAGTGCGGGAACGGCGGATTTGCCTGTGGCGGAAGAAGCGGCAGTTACTGCGGAACTCTGCGGTTTTGGGGTGCGGCGTTTGTGGGATGTGGGAGTTGCCGGCATTCACCGCTTGCTGAGCAACCGGCACGTGATTGCTGATGCTGATGTGTTGATTGCGGTGGCTGGTATGGAAGGTGCTTTGGCGAGTGTGGTTGCGGGTTTGGCAGATTGTCCGGTGATTGCTGTGCCGACAAGTGTTGGTTACGGCGCGAGTTTTGGCGGGATTGCTCCTCTTTTAACTATGCTGAATTCTTGTGCGGCTGGTGTTGGTGTGGTGAATATTGATAATGGGTTTGGGGCGGCAATTTTGGCTTGTCAAATTCTCAGAACTGCTGGTAGAGTTGGGAAAAATTAACAAATAGACCTCTCTAATAATTATTGTGTAATATCAATTCCGGCGGTGCCGGAATTGATATAGAGGACACGGCAGTGCCCTTCTTCGTGTCAACTTAAGCCGAAAGCCTTGAGAAATCTCGTTTTTACCGCAGTCTAGATCCCCCTAAATCCCCCTTAAGAAGGGGGACTTTGAGAAGACTCCTG
>JAUBOG010000930.1:0-1081 GCA_036700105.1 Microcoleus occultus BM001215583 | reverse complement strand
GCGAAGGTTTGGGTCAAAGTATCGCTACCGTAAGCATCAGCTTCCGCAGTAGCCAAATTGCCCTCTACATATGTCTTAGACACAACGTCTTTCTTGATTGAAAAGTATTCAGAGAAATAGATTTTGCTAAAGTCATAGCCCAAGTTGAATCCACCAACGACAGCAGAAGTTTCAGCAGTTTCCAAGTAGTTCAGATCGGAAATAATCATGGTTTTTGTCCTGTTTGTTTGTAAGTTGGTTGCGCGCAGCAACCTTTGCTCGTTCTGTATTTAATATAGCTGGGCTAATTAAAGCTGTGTTGCCATTTTGGCAGATTAATTATGACTCGAACATCTCGCAAAAAAGCTAATACCGTTTCCGAAAATTCGTGCGACAGTACAGTAGGTCGATCGCCTAAAATCGACGCGGCTGGAAATACAGATTGCAGCCAGACTTTTGAGAATTAATATAATATCAAATCCGGGTCAGAAAACGCCTTTATTCTCTATGAATGCGTAGGTGCGTCGCCACCGACAATTAATTCTCGCGAATGGCAACTATTACCCTGCGACGCACCCTACCATACAATAAATGGCGTATGTTACCCAGAATTGGTATAAGTCGATCGTGATTGACAGCGATCAAAATAAAGAGCACCCTCAGCTAGGATGCCCTCTCTTTTGACTGTTAATTTCATTCTGAGACTTAACAACTTCCAATGATTAGTTAGTAGCAGCGATCGAGACGCTGGTAGAGCTCCAGGGATAGACAACAGCGAAGGTTTGGGTCAATGTATCGCTACCGTAAGCATCAGCTTCAGCCGTAGCCAAATTGCCCTCTACATATGTTTTAGACACAACGTCTTTCTTGATTGAAAAGTATTCAGAGAAATAGATTTTGCTAAAGTCGTAGCCTAAGTTGAATCCACCAACTACATCTGAGGTTTCAGCAGTTTCCAAGTAGTTCAGGTCGGAAATAATCATGATTTTTATCCTTTTGGTTTGCGAGTTGATTGCTCGAAACAACCTTTTGTTGTTCTGTATTTAATATAGCGGGGCGAATCAGAGCTGTGTTGCCATTTTGGCAGATTAATTTTGACTTT
>JAUBOG010000148.1:0-13277 GCA_036700105.1 Microcoleus occultus BM001215583 | reverse complement strand
GGAACTCCGTCACTCAAAAAAGCCTTTGAAAAAAAGGAAAAAGAAGCCTGCGGTCTAACTGTACCCAGTTGACCGTCAGGTTAGTTCACATCATAAAACTTGGATGACGCTCCGCTGCTAACAGAAAGGAAAGAAGCATTTCCCAAAATTATCGCACCAATTGCCGGTTGTAGAGACCCTAGGAACCGCATCTCTACAACCTACAGCTATCTACAACCGACAAGTTTGCCGTGCCCTTTCATCCTCCGGTTCTTGCCACCCGAAAGAGAAATGGCTCACCGCATTAATTTGCGGCGTCGCAGAGCGAATTGCCCGCATTTGAACTTCCAAAGAAGGTCGATTTTTCAGAGGTTTTCCCCAATCTCCAGCAATTGCCGGAATGATTTTTGCTCCCGCAGGCGCTAAACTGAGCGTCCGCTGCACCTGCGGCACAATGCAGCTTACATCGCCGCAATTTCCGTAAGACATCGCGTGGAATTCTACGGAAGCAGGAAACCTGTCCCAAGGCTGCAATCTCGAATCAAATCCCCCTTGATTTATCTTTTGATTTCCATTAGGGAAAAACACTGCTCCTACAGGAATTCCCATCCTTTGAGCCGGTTGGGTTGCCATTCCGAAAAAATCTAAAATTCCTTGGACTGCGTGAGCAACGCTCAGTTGCCAGAGGTCTTTTTGCAGAATGCCAGTATCGGGAAGCGGCCGTGTTGGTGTCGGTTTTGGCGTGGGAGTTGCAGGGTTTGGCGATTTTGTAACGGGAGTTTTTGAAGCAGCTCTCGATGTGGGATTCTCCCTGCGAGGAGTTGGAGTTGCTACGGGGATCGGCCGCGGAATTCGCCCCTGCCAAAGAGGTTCTGGCTCGGTAGGATACTGTTTGACTACTGCTTGAACGTCATTAGTATTGATATATCCTTTAGTTAAATATCGCTGGATTAAATCTCGTCCTTGCTGATTGCTTGCCCGCTGCAAAAGCACTTGCTGCGATGCTGAACCGTAAATCCACAAGTCTTGAACTTTGGTAGCAACTGAAGCAGCTCCGACGCCTCTTACATAGCGAATGTAGTCGAATAACATTCCTTGCGGCCTGCGCTTGACTATTTGATTTACTAACAAAGAATAGTCTTGCTTTGCTTGGGGATTGTAGGGGTCAACAAAGGCGTGTGTGGCGTGACTTTCTCCGGTTTGGTCGTCTAAACCCGCGTCTTGAATTACTGTTAAACTTGTTTGATTTTTACCGTTGAGGGCGAGGGTTTGCTGCCTGTCGGAACGCTGAGCATAGGTATAGCCAAAGTTCATGGTAAACAACCAGGCGTATACTTTTAAACCTCGCTGTTTGCCTTTGGCGATCGCCTTTTCTAGCAAGTCGTATTTCTCGTAGCCGCGATTTCTCAAAACCGAAGGCCAAGCAGTCGGATTGTCCGCTACTGGCAGCAGCACTTGACCGTCGTAAAATACCTCGATATAGACTTGGTTGTAGCCTTTGTTGACAACTTTGTCTAATACTCGATCGATTTCTCCGGGTCTGACATCGCAGGGATACAAACGCAGCCAAACTGCTTGGGTTTGGGGCCAAGTTTTTTGGCGGCATTCTGCTGTTTCGCGCGCGTGTTTGCTCAAAACGGCAAAGTATGCTTGCTGAGATTCTGGTTTTCCTGACAGCGCGGCGCGGCGCAAGTCTTCTTTTTTATTTACCTGCTCTTTGGATAATTGGCAATAGGCTGATGCTTGGCCGAATGCTGGTTTATTTTCGATAAACGGCCAAACAAGCTGGCTGATGAAGCTACTCGTTAAAACAGCAGTTGCCGCACTTAAAAAGCGTCGCTGGTGTTGAAATTTCGCGATGCGAGTTGGTGCAATTTTCATGGGATAATTGAATGGGGTTTTCTGGTTTAAATGAGGTGGCGATCGCCTATCCGCCGATCGCCCTCAACAAGCATCTACAAATTTTCTACTTTTTGCGGTTGACTGAGACTATTTTCGATTTGAGATTCTGGATTGCGATCGATCTGTGGAATCCAAAATTGGTTGACTTAGTTATGGCACAAGTCGATCGCACAATGCAAATTTTGTATGGCAGCAATTTATGAATTGTGGCAGATAAATGTCTCGCGATTTGCAAATACGGTTAAGGACACGGCACTGCCGTGTCCCAGAATATATTACAAATTAAAGATACAAATCAAAGAAACCCGATTTCTACAAGAAACCGGGTTAAGAGAGAAAGTAATACCAACTTCCTCCTTCAACTCTCAGCAAACAAGAATTAAGCTCCTCTGTTGAGAGCAGCTTCTACCTGCTGAAATTCTGATTCGAGACGCTTTTTCAACTTTTCAGGAACTGGACGGTTTGGATAGGAACTGTAATGTCCTGCCAAAGAGTTCAATGCGGTACGCATTGTGGTGAAAGATGCGAGCTTGGTAAGAGCGGGATCGCGGCGGTACGCAGCAAAAAAATCGTTGATACTTGTGCGAGCAGCGGCTTGAGCGGCTGCTTTTTCGGGGGCGCCCTCTGGCAAAGTGAGGGCTGTTCTCAAGCTTTTCACTAATGCTAATGTGTCTTGGCCGTAATCTCCACTCAGAGTGGCTGGAACATTGGTACAGCCCGCTACGCCGATGACAACAACTAATACCAGAGCTAACAGGCGGGAAATGTAATGCTTCATAAAAAATTCGGTAAGTGGGAAACTCAGTCACGAAGAGTGCTGAGAGGGAAACGACTCGGCGGTTGAAACCGGCGTGAATCTTTCCATTACCGCCTTGGGATTGCTAGATTCGGTGTACTTTTGTAGTGTACTTTCGATGGGACAATTACCATCTCAAACTTCGCAACCCTGTACGCATAATGTTCGCTCTTTTATGAGCCTCCCTTTCGGGGTAATGTTAGCTTCGACAAAGTTAACGGCCGGTACTATATCTAGGACACTGATTTAACCCAATAAGTCTGTTTAATCCTAAATTTCTAGAGCAAGGAACTAGCTTCGCATCCCTTGGTAGGTCTTTAAACTCTTACCGTTAACGTAGTACGCGAGGTACTTAGTCTGGTCAACTGTGGTTTAAGTCTTAGGCTAGAAGCCCAGTGTCTTTAGACCTGGGTCGTTGACAAGGTTTAGAAAAATGGAAGCGAAAGCGGCAATCAAAATTAACCTTTATCCTATCTCGAATTGACTTAATAATGTCAATTTTTCCAAACTTTTCCATCAATACCATGAAACATAAAATTTGTCAATCCAAAATCTAAAATCTAAAATCTAAAATCGATTGATTTGTCCGCTAACGACCGAGAGAATTTGGGTTTGTCGCAGCCACTGACTGTCAAAAGCGCCTAGGTGAGTTGTAGTAATTAGAGTTTGAAATCGTTCTTTAATGGTTTCTAAAAGTTGATTTTGGCGGCTCAAATCGAGTTCTGCAAGTACGTCGTCTAGTAACAGTAGAGGTGCTTCGCCGACGACTTCTTCAATAAGCTGCAATTCGGCTAATTTTAAGGCTAATACCAGAGTTCGCTGCTGGCCTTGGGAGGCGTATTGACGAGCTGGGGTATTGTTGATTGTAAATATAATGTCGTCGCGGTGGGGACCGACTAAAGTGGTTCCTTGGAACTGTTCTGCGATCGCCCTTTGTTGAATTTTATCTAAAAATGCTTGCCGCACTCCTTCGAGATTGTAGGAAGCGATCGATTCCGGGCCTACTTCAATATTAGAATCGTATTTCACATCTAAAATTTCTGCTGAACCGCTAATTGAACTGTGCCAATTTCGAGCTAAAGGCATCAAGCGCTCCAAAATTCGATCGCGCCTGCGGATCACGCGCGAGCCCGCTGTCGCCAACTGCGCGTCCCACAAAGCTAATTCTGAGCTGTTAATTGGGCAGTGGGAATGGGGAATGGGGAATTGGGAATTGATACTGGGGAATTCTTCTGTATTTTCCGGTTCGAGACTTTCGGATACCAGAAATGGAATTTTGTCAAAAGTTTGGGAAAATTCTGCTTTCTTGATTTCTCTAGACTGTTTCAACAGAGCGTTTCGCTGGCGCAAAATTTGGTTGTACTGCTGCAAAATATGAGCGTAAATCGGTTCTAATTGGATGACTAGCCGATCGATCCAATTGCGCCTTCCTTCTGGCCCGCCGCGCACTAAGTCCAAATCCAAACAAGAAAACTGCACGACATTTAAGACGCTCAAGAAGTCTAAATGGCGGCGCAGCGGTTCGCCGTTGAGCTTGCAGGTGCGGCGGGCTCCCGAGCGCAGAGTTAGGGCCAAGTCGATCGCTCCGGTTTGGCGATCGAGTGCAGCGTCAATTTGCCCGATCGGCTTTGAGTCGAGTATTAAATCGCGATCGCGCCCAACCCTGTGGCTTTTTAATGTGGAAAGCAACTCTACCGCTTCTAACAAGTTAGATTTTCCTTGAGCGTTATTTCCGACTAAAATAGTTTTGGGAGCGTCAAACGCTACCTTTTGATCTAAATAGTTCCGAAACTGCCGCAGGTGCAGTGTTTTCAAATACATAATATTGGGAAGAAGGAAGAAGGAAGAAGGAAGAAGGAAGAAGGAAGAAGGAAGAAGGAAGAAGGAATATTGAACCGCGAAGACGCGAAGGACACGAAGGAAGAAGGAAGAAGGAAGAAGGAAGTCATCGTAAGGTCTGCATTGCTCACCTTACCTATCCAAGAGAGAATCGGTGGAATTCCATTTTTTGCGGATCGTTGTGCTTGCTATGACTTGATGATGTTGAGAATCTTGCCAACTGCGATCGGTCTAACGAATAATGAAACAGCGCTCATTATCCGTCAGCCGTTCACACTATTTTCTGGCTTTGTACAAGCGCACGAACAGTTTTTCCATTTCAATCCAGACAAACATCAGGGCGCTGAAACCGAAGCAAATCAGCAATTCAAAGGGTGTCAAATAGTGAGTTCCGAAAAATGCTCTCAGCGGCGGAACGTAAATCAGCATTAATTGCAAACCAGTAGTAACAACCACAGCTCCCCAAACAAAAATATTAGTGAAGGGATTTAACTCGATCGTTAGCTGAGTGTTAGACCGAATGGCGATCGCGTGACCCATTTGCGCCAAACAAAGAGTGGTAAACACCATTGTTTTCCAAGCCTCGCGGTCTCCGACATGGTTGGGGTTCGTGGTATATCCGTAAGCCCAGGACATCATCGCGATCGTCAAAATTGCAAAAATAATCCCGACCCGCACCATGTAAGAACCCAAACCCCGGGCAAAAATACTTTCGCGCGGACTGAAAGGAGGCTTTTTCATCACGTTCGGTTCGGCGGGTTCCACCGCCAAGGCCAAAGCGGGAACGCCGTCTGTTACTAAGTTCATCCACAAAATTTGCAGGGGGCTTAGTGGCACCCCTCCCAAACCCATTAAAGGTGCGGCGGCAATTGTCAAAACTTCGCCGATGTTGCTGCCCAAAATGTACTTAATAAAGCGGCGAATGTTGGTATAAACCACTCGCCCTTCTTCAGCGGCGGCGACAATAGTTGCGAAGTTGTCGTCGAGGAGCACCATATCGCTAGCTTCTTTGCTGACATCGGTGCCGGTAATGCCCATTGCGATGCCGATATCGGCTTGTTTCAAGGCGGGGGCGTCGTTAACGCCGTCGCCGGTCATCGCGACAAATTCGCCTAAACTTTGCAAAGCTTGGACAATCCGCAATTTGTGTTCTGGGGAAACGCGGGCGTAAACGCTCACGTGTTTGACTTGCAGTTTGAGTTCTTCTTGGCTGAGCTTTTCTAATTCTTGACCGGTGAGAACTCGATCGCCCTCTGTCGCAATACCTAAATCGTAGGCGATCGCTTTTGCAGTCAACTGGTGGTCTCCGGTAATCATCACCACCCGAATGCCTGCATTGCGGCATTTCACCACTGCTTCTCGCACTTCCGGGCGCGGGGCGTCCAGCATACTGACGAGTCCCAGCCAAATCATCTCTTGTTCGCTGGTTTCCTCTGAACCGGATGGCGGCAAATTTTCCCAGATTTTGTAGGCAAATCCGAGGACTCGCAAACCGCCGCTTGCCATGTTGTTGTTTTCGGCGAGGATGCGATCGCGGATTTCTTGAGTTAAAGGTTGTACTCGATCGCCGACTATAATGCCTTTGCAGCGCTCCAAAGTCAACTCTGGAGAACCTTTGGTCAGCATCAAATAATTCGGCTGCTGTCCTTCTTCTGCGGGAAATCCCGAATGACCCGATCGGCCCGGCACTTCGCAAATCACGCTCATCCGCTTGCGTTCGGAAGAAAAAGGAAATTCCGCCGTCCGCTGCAGCAATTGAGACTGTTTTTCTTTATAAATGCCTGCTTTTCCTGCTAAAGAAAGCAGAGCTCCTTCTGTGGGGTCGCCCAAAATCTTCCATTCTTGCTGTTCTTGCTGCAATACTGCATCGTTGCAAACTGCACAGGCAATTAATAAAGATTCAAGTTCTGGATATTCCTCTAAATTATTAATTTGGGCTGAGGTATGGCGATCGGTAAAATCTCCGATCGGGGCATAGCCGTCGCCTGCGACGCCGACATTGCAGTCGCCGGTAGACACTAGCTGAACTACCATTTTATTTTGAGTCAGAGTACCTGTTTTGTCGGAACAAATGGTAGTAACTGAACCCAAAGTTTCTACAGCAGGAAGTTTGCGGATCAGGGCGTTCCGCTTCACCATCCGCCTGGTTCCGAGTGCCAAAGTCACTGTCACGACTGCTGCGAGTCCTTCGGGAACCACAGCCACAGCCATGCTGAGAGAAACTTCTAACAGTTCTTCAAACCTGCTGGTATCGAACCCGATGCCGCCATTTTGGAAGGTAATCATCCCGCCGACGACGACAATTGCGACTAAGGCTAGGGCACCGGAGACTAGAACATTGCCTAACTGGCTCATCCGCTGTTGCAGGGGAGTCGGTTCGCTTTCTACTGACTGAAGCATAGCGGCAATTTTGCCCAGTTCAGTTTGCATTGCGGTGTTGGTGACGATCGCCTTAGCCCGTCCCTGAACAACTTCTGTGCCCTGAAAAATCAGGTTGAGCCGATCGCCCAAGGAAGCATCTTCTGGAAGTTCTAGATCGGCTTGCTTGGTAACTGCTAGAGCTTCCCCCGTCAAAGCAGCTTCTCTGACTTGCAAGTTGGAAGCTTCGAGCAAGCGTCCGTCTGCTGCTATTTTTACCCCAGCCTCTAATAGCATCACGTCTCCGGGTACGAGTTCCTTGGCTGCTATTTCCGAAGTTTTGCCGTCCCGCAGGACTCTGACTAGGGGGGAAGCGAGGTTTTTGAGGGCTGCGAGGGCTTTTTCAGCACTTTGCTCTTGGAAATAGCCGAGAATGCCGTTGAGCACGACGATCGCAAAAATGGCGATCGCATCTTTGGGAAAAGTATTCGATTTGATGTCCAAGAATGCAGAAACCACGGCCACACCCATCAGCATCACCAACATGATGTTGGTGAACTGATCGAAAAAAATCGACCACGGACTGCGGCCTCCTGTTTCTTCGAGTTCGTTGGGGCCGTATTGCTGCAAGCGTTCTGACACCTGTTGGCTGCTCAAGCCAGCATCTTTGTTGCTGTTTAGCTGCTTGAGAGTTTTGTCAATTGCTACGGTGTGCCAAGAAGAGGGAGAATTTGAAGACATAAATTACGATCGAGCATGGGGCATAAAGGTGGTTGCGGCCGGACAGCTACAGCCAGTGGATGCAGCAAGCGGGTCTTGGCAAGAGGTAAGAAGCAGCAAGCTAGACACTTCTGTATCTCTGGCTCTCTCGATCTACTTATAGATTTACCGCTGATAGCACTTATCCACCTTAACTAAAAATTAGCAATTTCTTCCGCTTTTACCCAAGGGCCAAAAGCTGGCTCTTGTCGCTAAATCCTGATATTTCCGCCCACAACTCTCGATCTGAGCGCTCCTGTCGCAGGGAATCGCCCGTCGGGCGATCGGGCTAAATTCTTACCATTCTCCTTGCTTCAAGCTGCCTCTTTTTCGCAAAAATTTAATTAACGCAATTTTTCTTAACAATCGGTGCAAACGGGGAAAAGGCAACGGGGGCGATCGACCCACCGGACAATTTGTGGCGCTGGCACCGCAACATCGCGGGCGATCGGATCGATCTCTTGCTTTGAGCCAGCAACCGCACATCTACCGCAGGGAGGAGATTTTCGTGCACTCAGTCAACCCCGATTTACCTTCTCAGAGGGATAAGCTGCTGTAATAATTTGTAATAAACAAACGCGGGCGAGCATTGTATAAAGGTTATCAGAGGGTTGAAACGACAGGCCAAAGTTAACAAAAACACTGATTGACAAGGTTTGTCGCATCTCATAAAAGGTGTAAAATTTTCTAAGGTTTCTTAAACGTCCGTTGCAATGTCACAATAGTACAGGTAGCGGAAAGGGAGAGAACGAGCCGACTCCTAGCAGTAGCTGGCGTCACACTTCAACCCTTGCAGGCTTAACGGCCTGAACAAATTTAACTTAACGGTTTTATACCGCCACCAAACTCAATTAACTCAATTAGGAGAGTTCTTTCATGTTTGACGCATTTACAAAAGTAGTTTCCCAAGCTGACGCCCGCGGCGAATTTTTGGCAACAGGCCAACTTGATGCTCTGAGCCAAATGGTTGCAGAAAGCAACAAGCGCATGGATACAGTCAACCGCATCACCAGCAACGCTTCCAGCATTGTTGCCAATGCAGCTCGTTCGCTTTTCGCCGAACAGCCTCAGTTGATCGCCCCCGGCGGCAACGCATACACCAGCCGCCGCATGGCAGCTTGCTTGCGCGACATGGAAATCATCTTGCGCTACGTCACCTACGCGATTTTCGCAGGCGACGCCAGCGTACTCGATGACCGTTGCTTGAACGGCCTTCGCGAAACCTACTTGGCCTTGGGAACACCAGGCGCTTCTGTAGCAACCGGCGTTCAAAAAATGAAAGAAGCCGCTTTGGCGATCGCTAACGATCCAAACGGTGTAACTCGTGGAGATTGCAACTCCCTGATGTCTGAAGTCGGCAGCTACTTCGATCGCGCCGCTTCCGCAGTAGGCTAAACCCCAGCCTTTGCCACCAGAATTTGTCAAGTAGCGCTAGCGCTTTGCGACAGACCGCATTCGTACAAAAAAAACGCAACACAAACATTAGGGAGACAGCAAACTATGAAGACCCCATTGACTGAAGCAGTCACAGCAGCCGATTCTCAAGGCCGCTTCTTGAGCAGCACCGAAATCCAAACCGCTTTCGGTCGCTTCCGCCAAGCAACCGCCAGCTTAGAAGCTGCCAAAGCTTTGACAGCCAACTCTCAGCGCTTGATCGACGGTGCAGCCCAAGCAGTGTACAACAAATTCCCGTACACCCAACAAATGCAAGGCCCCAACTACGCTTCTACCCCAACCGGTAAAGCAAAGTGCGCCCGCGACATCGGCTACTACCTGCGCATGGTTACCTACTGCTTAGTTGCAGGCGGCACCGGCCCAATGGATGAGTACCTGATTGCAGGCATCGACGAAATCAACCGGACATTTGAATTGTCCCCTAGCTGGTACGTTGAAGCTCTCAAGTACATCAAAGGCAACCACGGCCTGAGCGGCGACCCCGCAGTGGAAGCTAATTCCTACCTCGACTACGCAATCAACGCCCTGAGCTAGATTTGCGTGATGCCCGGAATTGTAAGCTGCTGTTAGCTAAAGTGTTAGCGGTTGTTTAGAATTCCGGGCATCTGCGATCTTACCCTGAGTTTTCCAAATACTTTTTTTAGAAGTTTTCAGTTTTTAAAGCAAAAAGGGAGAAGCGAAGATGGCGGGATTAGGTGCTGCTGAAAGATTGGGAATAAAAGCATTTGAAGAAGCGGGACGGGTAGAACTGCGCCCGCACTGGACGCAAGACGATGCGAAAGCAGTAATTCGCGCGGCTTACAGTCAAGTTTTCGGCAACGAGTATTTAATGTCGAGCGAACGAGTTACCAGCGCTGAATCTCTGCTGATGCAAGGGCAGATTTCAGTTAGAGATTTTGTGCGGTCAATTGCTCAGTCCGAAACTTATCGGAAAAAGTTTTTTTACCCGAACTCGCAAACGCGGTTGATCGAGCTTAATTACAAGCATTTGTTGGGCCGCGCTCCTTACGACGAATCGGAAATTGCTTTCCACGTTGATTTGTACAATGCCGAAGGTTACGAAGCTGAAATCAATTCTTACATTGACTCAGTAGAGTATCAAGAAAATTTTGGCGAAAGTGTAGTTCCTTACTATCGCGGTTTCTCGACTCAAAGAAATCAAAAAACCGTGGGTTTTAACCGGATGTTTCAACTGTACCGGGGTTTTGCTTCGAGCGATCGAGCACAAAACCAAACCCAAGCGCGGTTAACCTGGGAAGTAGCTAAAAACATGGCTTCGCCCATCTATACCGCAGGTGGCGGACAAGCTCTCGCTGGCGGTGCCGGCGGTTCTCGCGGACAACTCTACCGAGTCACCGCCATGCAAGGTTCGGCTAAGTTTGCACCCCAAGTGCGACGGACTACTAACGAATATCTCGTGCCTTACGAGCAACTTTCGAGCCGCTTGCAGCAAATCAACAAACGGGGCGGCAAAGTGGTAAGCATTACCGCAGCTTAAAGTTTGTTGGTAAAGACGTTTTTTTGAAGCGTCTTTACCAAATTAGGACTAATTTATATGTACGGGTAAGGTGCGCACTGCGCACCCTGCTTTGACACATCTTAGCCTTAGTCCTAAAAATCTCAAGTGCAACACAGTTTTAAATTTTTGTTATTAATTTAGGAGAAAATCTGGTGGCTATTACGACAGCAGCGTCCAGACTGGGAACATCCGCATTGAGCGATGCGCCGAAGGTAGAATTGCGTCCAAACTACACGAAAGATGACGTAGAAACAGTAATTCGCGCTGTTTACCGTCAGTTGTTGGGCAACGATTATTTGATGAAATCCGAACGTCTGACAAGTGCTGAATCTTTGCTGCGAGACGGCAGTTTGACGGTGCGAGAATTTGTGCGCGCAGTTGCGAAATCTGAACTGTACAAAACCAAATTTTTGTACAGCAGCTTTCAAACTCGGACGATCGAACTAAACTACAAACACCTGCTCGGTCGCGCTCCCTACGACGAATCTGAAGTAGTTTATCACTTAGATTTGTACCAAACACAAGGCTACGACGCTGATATTGATTCTTACATCGATTCAGTAGAGTATCAAGAAAACTTTGGCGAGAGCATCGTCCCTTACTACCGCGGTTTTAACACCCAGCGCGGACAAAAAACCGTCGGTTTTACCCGGATGTTCCGGCTGTACCGCGGCTATGCAAACAGCGATACATCTCAACTAGAAGGCAATAACTCCCGCTTAGCTGTCGAACTCGGCACCAACAGCGCTACGGCTGTAGTCGGCCCCTCCGGCGGCAGCGAAGGTTGGGCATACCGCCCTTCGGCGCAAAACGTGACTCCCAGCAGCGGTTTCGGCGGCGCTGCAGCTTACGGCAAGGAAGGAAGACTGTTCCGCGTGGAAGTGTCGGGAATTCGCACGGGCGGCTATCCCAGCGTGCGCCGCAGCAGCAAGGCATTTATCGTACCTGTTGACGATTTGTCCTCGCAAATGCAGAAATTTCAACGCATGGGCGCGAAAATCGCCAGCATTACTCCAATTTAGTTATTAGTCATCAGTCATTAGTCAGCAGTCATTACATAATTAGGTTCCGCGTAAGGTGCGCAGTGCGCACCCTACATAATTAGGTTCCGCGTAAATCCTGAACTAATGACTAATGACTAATGACTAATGACTAATAACTACTAAAAAATTACCAATTACCAAGAAGCTTATGTTCGGTCAAATTGTAGCTGGAAAAAGTGGGAATACAGCCTCTGGCGGTCGCTGTTTTCGGTACGAAGTTGTCGGGTTGCGCCAAAGCGATGATACGGAAAATATGGATTATTCGATTCGATCGAGCGCGAGTACATTTATCACCGTACCGTACAATCGGATGAATCAAGAAATGCAGCGGATTACTCGCATGGGCGGGAAAATTGTGAACATTCATCCTTTAAGCGCGATCGCAGAATCAACCCCTGAATTAGCTGAAGTCGGCGAATAGAAATCGCTCCTACAGAAACAAAGCTAGAACGGGCGATTAAAATCGCCGAGTTTCCTCAACCCGCGCAGGCGGGTTTTGTCTGTGTAGCAGCGAATTCTATTCGCCCGGTTTCCTAATAATATCAATTTCGGTTGCATCGGAATTAATGTTACCCGAAATCAGGACACGGCAGTGCCGTGTCCCTACAATTCATTACGGTAGTCCAAGGGCACGTGCCGTTTCCTCGCCGATCGTTCCGGCGCAGCCGCAATTGATATAACTAATAACTAATAACTAATAAGTATGGATTATTACGAATCCGATTCACCGCCGGCGGGTGCAGCTAGCGGCGAGTCTTTAACATTGGAAGTTGCGATCGCAAATCTCCACTCCCAAGATTACAGCCTGCGCTATTACGCCGCTTGGTGGGTGGGTCGATTTCGAGTCAAGGAACCGGCAGTAATTGCAGCTTTGATTGCGGCTTTGCAAGAAGAATCAGAACAAACGAAAATCGGCGATTATTCCCTACTGCGAAATGCAGCCCGAGCTCTGGGAAAATTGGGCGATAAACAAGCCTTGCCGGCGCTGGTTCGCTGTTTGGAATGCGCGGATTATTACGTGCGGGAAGCGGCGGCTCAAGCTTTAGAAATGCTGGGCGATCGCGATTCTATTCCACCGCTAATGCAATTATTAGATGGAGGAATTTCTGGGGCCGTGCGAGTGCCGGGAAAATCGCATCTAGTGCAGCCTTACGACTCGGTAATTGAAGCTTTGGGTACGCTGCAAGCGATAGAGGCGCTACCGCTAATTTCACCTTTTTTAGAACATTCTGTGGAGCGGGTGCAGTACGCTGCGGCGCGGGCGATGTATCAGTTAACTGGCGAGCAGGTTTACGGAGAGCGGTTGGTAACTGCTTTGAACGGGGATAATTTGCAGTTGAGACGATCGGCTTTGATGGACTTGGGGGCGATCGGCTATTTGCCGGGAGCGCAAGCTATTTCTGAAACTTTAGCAGAAAATAGCATGAAATTGATTGCGCTCAAAGGAGTTTTGGAACATCATCTAGAAAAACAAGCATCTCTATCTTTGTCAGATGAAGCTATCCGCGTGATGAACTTAATGGATAGCCTTTTGTAAAATACAGCATATTCCAGGTTGATGAAGTACAGTATAAACCTTAATTGTGTGCTGTTAATCTGTAGGGTGCGTCGCTACGATATCTTGGAT
>JAUBOG010000147.1:10251-13283 GCA_036700105.1 Microcoleus occultus BM001215583 | reverse complement strand
AGAACTTACTCAAAGTCCCCCTTCTTAAGGGGGATGCGAGGGGGATCTGGACTTAGGGAAAAACGAGATTTATCAAGGCTTTCAGGCATTGCCGTGTCCTCCCAGTGCTCGTGCAACCGGAATCGAGATAAAATCAACCTTGGATCAGCGTTTCAAAACGTTCTTGTTTCCAAATTCCGCTCAAATCCGAGTCAGCTACAGCGAGTTCGCGGTATAAAACAGGCATAAACTCCACAGCCCGCTGCAAATTGTCAAGGGCCAAATCTGCAAAGCCCAGCAGCGCATAACAGCAAGCTTGATTGTAAAAAGCGTTAGCAAAATCAGGATTTATTTCTAATGCAGTTTCGTAGCAAGCAATCGCCTCCGAATAGCCACCTTTTCGGGTAAATTCCACACCCCGGTTGTACCAAATCAAATAATCCTCAACGGGACACGATGATGTGGGAGTGAACTTGGCATTTCTCTGATTTAAACCGACTAAATTCCCCAAAGCCACCCTGCGCTCGCCCACAGCTTCGGCTCTGCCCGGTTTCAGAGCGATCGACCGGCTAAAACTTGCCACAGCTTGTTTGTAAAGCCCCATTGAGTTCGCAGCTATACCGCGATTGTACCAAGCCTTCGCATCGTCTGGATTGAACTCGATCGCCCGATCGAAACTGTTAAGCGCCTGATAGTAAAGCTTGAGTTCCAGCAGAACATTACCTCGGTTGTACCAAGCCCAAGGCGCCTCCGGCTGCAAACTCAAAGAGCGATCGAAACTCAGCACCGCCTTCTGGTAAAGCCCCATATCCACTAGCAAAAGTCCCCGGTTGTGCCAAATACTCGGCGCGCACGGGTTGAACTCCAGAGCCCTGTCAAAACTGTTGAGAGCATCCAAATGGCGATCCAACTTTCCTAAAGCAATAGCTCGGTTGTGCCAGCCAAAGCTCGCATTCGGCTGCACCGCCAAGGCTTTATCAAAACTTGAAAGCGCGTCTGAGTGCCGTTCTAAGTTCCCCAAAGCCATTCCTCGCCCGAACCAAGCCTTATAATGATCCGATTGCAGCTTCAGGGCTCTGTTAAAGTTCGCCAGAGCACCATCATGATCGTTAGATTCCAGGTGGCGCGAACCCAGATGGTAATACCAAGCAGCTTCCAAGTTTTGAATTAAGTTCATATTACTTCGCATCTATCTTAGGGATGATTCTACACGAACAAGGCCCGGAGTTAAACTGTAATCCCACTAAAAATTTGAAAAATTTTGATACAGGGCGATCGCCCGTACAAACTGCCAGTCAATCGATTTTAGATTTTAGATTTTAGATTTTAGATTGACCAGGGATAAATCCGGGGGCTATTTTGATTTTCGATTTTCGATTTTGGATTGATTCCACGGATAAATCCGGGGGCTTATACCACCTTTGAAATTCTTGGTACAAACTCAATAATTTGCGATCGAAGCTAACTATTTTCCGATCGTGAAATGCTATTCCAGCTAACCGCACTCACCGCTAGTTGGAGCTGCTGCTCTTCTCAAATCTGCAACCGTCGCGCAACTACTAGCGGCTCCAACTTCTGCTTGCTTTGTTCAAGCAACCACAACCGCCCTATGAGCATTCTGGCTCAACAGCAACTTGCCTGCAGCATCAATACTAAAATCTTTCCCCAGCACAAAACCCTTACCCATCAACCGCTTGCAAACAACCAGCGCCGTAATCCGGCGAATTTCTTCCATCACATCAGCAGGAATCAAATAACTCAAACTCCAGATTACCGACTCGCTGTCAGACCAAATCAAACGCTCAATACTGACAATCATCAAAGCAGCTACACTGTCAACAGGCAGCCGGACTCTGAGATCGGCAATCAAATCTTTACCAATTAAGCTATTGCGAGTCATCATCGCCCTAGCCATCTTCCCAATTTCTTGTTCGAGTTCTAAATGATTCATGCTTGGCATTCGCTTTTAGGTTTTTAAAGCATTACTAAAAGTAAAAACAGTAGCTGCTACCAGGCTCTGCCCTAGCGTAGCTGACGCAGCCTCTACCGCAAGTTCTTTTAACAAAGTATACCTAAAGAAAGATTAAAAATGTATCTAAAGGCAGATACCAATTTTTATTTTTTTGCGATATAACATTGACCTGTTCCCGCAAAAGTTTTTACGTGCAGCAAATTGAGTATTTATGCTCTCTGAGGGCCCGGAGTCAAGTCAAGGAGCGGTAAATTCGCTGCATAATAAGGAAGTAATTACTTCGGATAAAAACCCGCAATGCGTTCAAACCAGGCAGACATCGATATTGCCCCCTCGATCGACTACGGCCTGATCGACCCCACCGCTACACCAGAGCAAGTAGAAAATTGTTGCCAACAAGCAGAGAGATTTGGCTTTGTCACAGTTTGCGTGTATCCCGCCTACGTCCGACAAGCAGTTGAGCTGCTGCACGGCAAAAAGCCCAAAGTCTGCACAGTTATAGGTTTTCCCACCGGTGCTTCGACTTCAACCGTGAAACTTTACGAAGCTCTAGAAGCTGCGGATAATGGAGCTGCAGAGTTAGATGTCTCCGTTAACTTAGGATTGTTGAAAGCTGGAAGAATCGACGAATTCCACCGAGAATTAGCCCAAATTTGCGAAGAAACTAATCTCACGATCAAAGCAATTATCGAAAGTTCGCTGCTTTCCGATGCGGAAAAACAATTAGCTGCTGAGCTTTGCATGGAAGCGGGCGCGGCTTATATCAAAACCAACACCGGCTTTTTTGGCGCGGCGACAGTTGACGATGTGCGACTGCTGAAGGAAGTTACCAAGGGACGGATTGGTATTAAAGCGGCCGGAGGAATTCGGACTCACGAACAAGCTTTAGATTTGGTACTAGCTGGTGCTACTCGTTTGGGGACTTCTCGCGGCCCGGAATTAATCCGCCAGCGGGATAATTTAGACAAGAGTCATTAGTAATTGGTAATTAGTAATTGGTAATTAGTAATTGGTAAGTTAGTAGGGTGCGCAATGCGCACCTTACCTGGTTGGTAATTGGTAAGTTAGTAGGCTGCGCAAT
>JAUBOG010000147.1:4431-10151 GCA_036700105.1 Microcoleus occultus BM001215583 | reverse complement strand
TAATTGGTAAGTTAGTAGGCTGCGCAATGCGCACCTTACCTGGTTGGTAATTGGTCAGTTAGTTGACTGTTCCAGGTCGATCGACCAACGAGGACAATGAAACTGTCCGAAGTAATGTAGTAAATCTAAAATCTAAAATCGAGTGACTCGAACTTACAAAGCAACTGGAATCAATCTTAAGAGTGCGCCCATCGGCGAATCCGATCGCCTGCTGACAGTTTTGACGCGGGAATTCGGCTTGATTAAAGCCGTAGCACCGGGTGTTCGCAAAGCACGATCGAGCATCGGCGGGAGAAGCGAATTATTTGTGGTCAACGAATTGCTGATTGCCAAAGGCCGATCGCTCGACAAGATCACCCAAGCCTCCACCGTCGAATCCTATCCGGGTTTGAGCCGCAATTTAGGAAAACTATCAGCCGCGCAATATCTGGCAGAATTGGCGATCGCCAGCGCCCTATCCGACGAGCCGCAAGAATCACTGTTCTTTTTGCTGGGGGAACACTTGAGCCGTTTGGAGCGTTTGTCCGATCGCACTGAAATCGAATCCGCCGCCCTGCTAGTCGCCCATCTGGCCCAGGGCATTTTTCACTTGCTAGCCTTAGCAGGGCTCGCGCCCCAAGTCCAAGTCTGCTGCGCCACCAGAAGCCCGCTGATCGCGAATTTGGGCGATCCGAACTGGCAAACCGGGTTTAGCATACCCTCTGGGGGAACCTTCAGCTTGTCCGAGCTAGCCAACTTAGAGGCAGAACTTTCCTCGCAAACCGGTAGCTTGTACAAATCCGCTTCCCGTTCCCCGCGAACCAGCAACAGCAAACACTTGACAAATTTTCAGATAAATGCTAAGGAATTAGTCGCGCTGCAACAGTTGGGCAGTGCAGAATTGGGAGAGGGGATTGCCGATCGCGCAGCTTGGGTATCTGTGGAAAATATTTTGCGGCAGTATGCCCAGTATCATTTAGGTTGCACGATTCGATCGGGAAGCTCGATCGACACTTACTTAGAGAGTTTTGAGTTTTGAGCTTTAAATTTTGAGTAAAATAGGCGATCGGGCGATCGTCAATTGCAGCAATAGCCTGCGGGATACCCGAACCTGCAGGCAATTTCAGGTAAATTTTCAAGATTCTTGCAACATTAGATAATAGATAAAGTTACGAGTTATTAAACTTAGGGGTTAACACCTCGAATTTGAAATTCCCATTCCCCCAAACCTCAACCATCCCAGGCGAACCACCCCTAATCCTATGATGCGACTGTCCGATTCTGATTTGAGAATATCTGTTTTAGCTGTGACTCACCACAAGATGGAAGAACGAGAAAATTTTCCAGATTTTCGCTCAGAGCCCGTTTTGCCCGATCGACAATTTCGGAGCAACGCCCAATACCCAGAAATGGATAAATATCCCGCAAATCCCGAAACAGAATCAAGCAACGGCAAAAGCCAACCACCCGCAGCAATCCCCCCGCTGCCAACGGCAGAGCCAGCAGCAGAACTCTCCGAAGCAGCAGCCGAAACTCCCGAGCAAGAAACAGGATTTCTGCCAGTTCTGAAAAACCGAAATTTTCTAGCACTGTGGAGCGGTCAAGTTTTCTCGCAGCTAGCAGATAAAGTTTATCTCGTACTGACGATCGCCCTGGTGGCCAGCCGCTTTCAAGCGCCAGATCAAACCATCAGCAGGTGGGTATCGGCAATCATGATCGCCTTTACCATACCCGCAGTGCTGTTCGGGGCCGCTGCAGGCGTGTATGTCGATCGCTGGTCGAAAAAAGCAGTGCTAGTAGCCACAAACCTGCTGCGCGGAGGCTTCGTTTTAACATTACCGCTGCTGCTGTGGCTCTCAGACGGCTGGGAACTCGGCCAACTGCCGCTCGGATTCTGCTTGCTGCTGCTAGTAACATTCCTAGTTTCGACCCTAACTCAATTTTTCGCCCCAGCAGAACAGTCAGTGATTCCCCTAATTGTGGAACGCCGCCACCTGCTATCGGCAAACTCGCTCTACACCACAACCATGATGGGTTCGGTGATTATTGGTTTTGCAGTCGGAGAACCCCTGCTGGCTTTAGCCGACACTTTATTTAGCAACATCGGGGGCGGATTCGGCATCGGCAAAGAATTGGTAGTAGGCGGAAGTTACGCCTTCGCCGGAGTGCTGCTGCTGTCGATGAAAACAGGCGAAAAAAACGAAGTCGAACACGAACCGCCGCACCCGCTAGCAGATTTGAAAGACGGGCTGCGTTACATCAACGATCAGCCGAAAGTCCGCAATGCTTTAATTCAACTAATTATTCTGTTTTCGATTTTTGCAGCCTTGGCAGTTTTAGCGGTGCGGCTGGCAGAAATCCTCCCGGGTATGCGAGCGTCGCAGTTCGGCTTTTTGCTGGCTGCAGTCGGCGTCGGGATGGCTGCTGGGGCGACGACAGTCGGCTATCTCGGCCACAAATTTTCTCACTCTCAACTCAGTTTAATCGGATCGATCGGCATGGCACTTGCTCTGATCGGTCTTTCTGCATTTACGCAGCATTTGTGGATATCCGTGCTGTTCATTACCCTGTTGGGTTTGTTTGCCTCGCTGGTGGGAGTGCCGATGCAGACTACAATTCAAGCAGAAACCCCAGAAGAAATGCGGGGAAAAGTCTTCGGGCTGCAAAACAATGCCACTAATATTGCTTTGAGTTTACCGTTGGCTTTGGCGGGAGTAGCGGAAACATTTCTGGGTTTGCCGGCAGTATTTTTGGCTTTAGCAGGATTGGCGATCGCAGGCGGTGTCTTAACCTGGTATATTTTCCGTAGCACTAATAGCAAAGTCGATCGAATCTAAAAAATAACAAACTCTGATTTACTCGAATGCACATCGCTTGGCTAGGAAAAAAATCACCTTTTTGCGGTAACGTCACTTACTCCAGGGAAGTCACCAACGCACTGTTAGACCGGGGATACCAGGTTAGTTTCCTGCATTTCGCCCAAGAAGCCGGCCAACTCGACAGGAACACGGCGGCGTGGAGCATGGTAAATGGTTCGCGGGGAAAGGGAATTGCTCCAACTTCATTTACCAATTCGCTCTCGCCCGCGAGTTGCAACGAAGTCTCTTTACCCTGTCACTACAAATCGCAAATTTATACGATTCCCACTCTCAAATCCCGCACAGTGCTGATGAAATCTCTGCGGCGGCTGAAGCCCGATGTTGTTCACGCTTCGCTGACGCTTTCGCCTCTAGACTTTCTGCTGCCGGAAATTTGTCAAGAATTGAATTTGCCTCTGGTGGCGACTTTTCACCCGCCGTTCGATCGCAAATTGCGCAATTTAACATCGGGAACCCAACACCTGATGTATCAACTGTACGCTCCTTTTTTGGCGCACTACGACTCGACGATCGTGTTTTCTCAGATTCAGCGGGATATTTTGGTGAAGTTGGGAGTGCCGGAAGAACGGGTGGCGGTGATTCCCAACGGCGTAGACGCGGTGAAGTATTCGCCCGGGCCTTCGGGGTTGAAGTCCCAATTAAAGGCCGATCGCATTTTTGTGTACCAAGGCCGCATTGCCCCGGAGAAAAATGTCGAGGCTTTGCTCAAGGCCTGGAAACTGTGCAATTTTGGCCCTGGCAACGTGTTGGCGATCGTGGGCGACGGGCCCCTCGCCGCATCCCTGCAACTGTCCTACGGCGAAGATGACGGCATTGTGTGGCTCGGATTTGTCGCCGAGGAAGAACGCCGGATCGAAATTCTGCGGGGTGCAGACGTATTTATTTTGCCTTCTTTGGTGGAGGGATTGTCGCTGTCGCTGCTGGAAGCGATGGCCTGCGGTTTAGCTTGTTTGGCCACGGATGCCGGTGCTGACGGCGAGGCTTTGGAAGAAGGTGCGGGGGTAGTTTTGAACACTCAGCGGGTGCGGAGTCAGTTGCAAACACTGCTGCCGCTGTTTTGCGATCATCCTGAGTTGGGAACGCTGCTGGGTCAAAAAGCACGGCAAAGGGCGATCGAGCGTTACACTCTCAGTCAGAATATTACTGAGTTGGAAAAGCTGTATTCAGAGGTTTTGCAAAAGCAGCGCGTGCCTGTTCGCGGCTTAGCATAACAGATTTTCGGGCTTGTTTTGTAGGGTGCGTCGCTACCAGATGTTGAATGTAACTTGCAGATTCTTTCGAGCGACGCACCTTACGATAGTTGACTGTTATTTGTTATTTGTTATTTGTTATTTGTTACATATAAAATCATTAATGCCCCATGACCAATGCCCAACAAAATGACTTACAAAAATCCTACTCCTACAGTTGATATTATCATCGAATTAGCCGATCGTCCCCACCGCCCGATCGTACTCATCGAACGCCGCAATATTCCCTACGGCTGGGCGATTCCCGGCGGCTTTGTCGATTACGGGGAATCGGTAGAAACGGCGGCAAAACGCGAAGCTTTAGAAGAAACAAGTTTGAATGTAGAATTAATCGAGCAATTTTACGTTTATTCCGATCCAAATCGCGACGCGCGCCAACACACTATCAGTATTGTATTCTTGGCTTCTGCAACGGGCGAACCTCAAGCCGCCGACGATGCTAAAAACTTGCAAATTTTTGAATCTTGGCAAATTCCCGCTCAACTTTGTTTCGATCACGATCGCATTTTACGCGATTATTGGCGTTACCGTCATTACGGATTGCGCCCGCAATTGTAGGGTGCGCATTGCGCACCTTACAATCACCAATTCCCCATTACCTATTCCCAATTACCCAATGAGAATCTTGACAATATTAGGCGGAGGTGCTTGGGGTTCGGCCTTGGCAAATCTGGGAAGCAAAAAAGGCGATCGAGTTAATTTGTGGTCGCGCCGCAGTTCTGTTAATCTAGAATCAGTTATAACAGGTGCGGATGTTGTGGTTTCGGCAGTTTCGATGACAGGAGTTGGAGAAACAGTCGATCGGCTTTTAGCTTTAGAACTAAGTCCCAGTACAATTATAGTTACCGTCACCAAAGGCTTAGACCCCGCGACTACGCGGACTCCTTCGCAAATTTGGCAAAATGCCTTTCCCGACAATTCAATTGTCGTACTTTCCGGGCCGAATCTTTCGGAAGAAATCCAGCGGGGATTGCCGGCCGCAACGGTAGCTGCTAGTTTTGATTTGGAGGCGGCGAAGCAAGTGCAAAACATTTACAGTTCGGATATTTTTCGGGTTTATGTAAATCAAGACCCGCTGGGGACTGAGTTAGGTGGAACGCTCAAAAATGTATTTGCGATCGCCGCTGGTGTTTGCGATGGTTTACAATTAGGAACTAATGCTAAATCTGCTTTGCTGACTCGCGCTTTGCCGGAGATGATTCGAGTTGGCGTGCGTCTGGAAGCTAAGGCGGAAACTTTTTACGGTTTGTCTGGTTTGGGAGATTTACTTGCGACTTGCAACAGTCCTTTGTCGCGCAATTATCGGGTCGGTTTCGGATTGGCGCAAGGCAAATCTTTAGAGCAAATTTTGCACGAATTGCAGGGGACTGCTGAGGGAGTCAATACTGCGAATGTGCTGATTGATTTAGCGAATCGACGGGAGATTGAAGTTCCCGTTTCCCGTCAAGTTTACCGCTTGTTGAACGGTGCAATTACTCCCGAACAAGCAGTTGTGGCGCTGATGGAACGCGCTTTAAAACCAGAGATTTAAAAAGTTTAAACTTGGAAGTTGTGAGCTTTAAGTTAATTGTAGGGTGCGCACTGCGCACCTTACTAAACTTGGAAGTTGTGA
>JAUBOG010000147.1:0-4331 GCA_036700105.1 Microcoleus occultus BM001215583 | reverse complement strand
TTTAAGTTAATTGTAGGGTGCGCACTGCGCACCTTACTAAACTTGGAAGTTGTGATTTTAAAATTAATTGTTAATTGCTTGCTATCATTAGGTAAAGGATCGACATTCAGCGCTAAAACTTTTTTAGCAATTTGAGCCGCTATTTTAGGTTGCAAACCCTTGAGAAAGTCGAGAACTGTTTGTAAACCATCAAGTTTCGCCATTTGCCAGTTGTTTTAGTGTTTCTACAAAGGTTTTAGTACCAACCATTTGAGACTGACTCAGAGCAGATTTTGCGGCTTTTCCTAAAAGCATATCTTCTAATTCTATCAGTCGCTCTATCAAGCGCTGATAGGCATCAGCGGACATAATTACGTGGCCCGGCTGCGATTTATCTGTGAGTAAAACTGGCTCTACAGCAGTTCGGTTAAAGACTGTTCCCTGTGGATTGCATACTTCTGCGAGGGTGTAACTTTGCATGACATATGTTATGAGCGTGGGTTATGTCTATTTTAGGCAAAATCGGCAGCAACAGGCAAGTATTGTAGGGTGCGTCGCTCTTGACAATCTAGGAATCAACTTGAAAATCTCGCAGCGACGCACCCTACCAAGGAATGTAACCGAAAATGATATAAATCCTATTTACTTACCGCCGTAATAAAAAGCGATTTCTTTCTCTTTCAGCGGTGCAAAGTCTGCCGCCACCAGCATTTTATCGAGTTCTTCTTGACCGATGTGTTTGACACCGATTCGGACAATGCGCGATCGCATGGTGTTTGACACGCCACTGCGCTGTCTCCCGGCTTCTAATCCCATTACTTGCTCGTACAGGTCTAATTTTGCCTTGGGAATCGCAGTGCCGTCAAAATCGATTCCAGAGGCGATCGCCACATCGATCGCATCTGCACCAGTTGTCGCTTGAGCCGCTGAGTTTGTTTCTGAAGACATTGTGCAACAATTACATAAAAGGACGATCGTCATTAAAAATAGTTTAGAGCTAAAAGTACCAAACTCGATCGCCCGATCGCAGCACGATCGCGAAACAGTCCGCACGGCGTTCGATCAAGCACAGATTGACACAAGATCGATCGCACTTAGCATTTCTTCAAACACAGGATTCCCAAAACCCATCAATTGCAGCGAAGGATTTTCTTCAAAAATATCCGGGTAAAATGTTACAGCACAACTGCGGCTTTTATAGTTAAGATACCAAGTGCGATGTTCAGATTGTTTGAAAGTCGCGCCAATCTGCTTTAAAATCGAAGAATTCACAAACAAATCTTCGATTGTTTCAGCAGAAATAGCAGTCTGGGGCAGAGGTTGGCGGATTTCCTGCAAGTCTGATTCTACATCCATCGCGACCATTTCATCGAGTGCAGGGCCAGGAGGAGGCGCGTCTAAAACGCGATCGAACTCTCCCAGCAAAACGCCCTCTTCTTCGGGATCTGCACTCATTACAGCGCGTTCGATGAAAGTGGGAACCGTCGCCAAAATCGGCTGCAAATTGCCGACAACGGTTTGAAAAGCATCGATGCGATCGCGCAATTTCTTGTAAACCTTCGCCTCTACCGTCCCGTCATAGTAAAAATTGTGTATTCTGACTGTATCATAAATCTGTCCGATGCGATCGAGCCTGCCGATTCGCTGTTCGACTCGCATCGGATTCCAAGGCATATCGTAGTTGATTAAAACACCGCAAGTTTGTAAATTCAGCCCTTCCGATGCCGACTCGGTACAAAGCAAAATTTTGATGATTCCTTCTCGGAATTTCGCCTTAATTTGTTCCTTGGGAAAAGTTCGCCATTCCCCATTTTGATACAACTCTCCGCCGCGCCCGGAATAGCAAGCAATTTGAGCACCGTATAATTGCTGTAAAGCGCTGCGCAGGTAATCCATCGTGTCGGTATATTGCGTAAAGACGATCGCACTTTCCCTCTCAGTCAATTCTCGGCGCAAAATCGTGATAAAATGCGAAAGCTTGCTATCTTCCCCAGTATTCTCAAATTGATAAAGCAAATCTTCTAAATATCTAATTTCTTCAGGATCGGCCGGCTCAAAATAAGATTCCATCCCTTCTAAAATCGCATCATCCGCATCGTCTAAATCGCTGAAATCATCCTCAGTAATGCTGATTCCTTCAAGGCGGCGCTGCAAAGATTCGCGAATCGCATAAAACGAACTTGTCAGGCGTTTGCGGTAAAGAGTCATCAAAAAACCTAACGCTTTGCGGTTGGATTTTTGCGCGAGATTGTAAAAGTGGCGCACGTAATTGCTGACAGCGAGGTAAAGCGGCACTTCGCGCTTATTTTCTAAAGCAATCGCATTATCTCTGACGGCGCGGCGCGGAATATCGCGATCCAACAATCCCCGCTGATAGTATTGGCGCAAAGTATCGCGGGTGTGGCGAAACATCAAATCTTTCAGGGGAGTATTCACCGTCAAATAGTGGCGGGAAGCGGCGATGAAACCTTTGTCTTCAATAACTTGCTTCGGGTTGAATCGCTGGTTTTTTTCCCAGACATCTCTCAACTTATAATACAGTAATTTATCGCCCTTATTTAAATATTGCTGCAACCGCGAACAGGGCGCGCCTCCCTGCTGGAAGTAATCGACAGACATCTGCTGCCAAAAAGTCAAGTTTTGCCGTAGCTTGCGGGGCGGGACGCCATCGCCCTTTGCCGACAGCGTGCTAAAATAATTGCAGAAATTCTCACCGTAAGACCAATGCCCGCGCATTCCCAGAAGCTGCAGCAAATCGAAAACCTCGATCGCGTCAATCTGCATCGGCGTAGCGGATAATAACAAGAGCGATCGGCTTTTTTCCTTTAACTGCTGCATTAACAGCAGCAAGCGATTCGGAGTTTCCTTGCGGTTTTGCGGGCTTTGGCGGCGGGCGTGATGCGCTTCGTCGAGTACCACCAAATCCCACGGTTGCGAGTCTAAAAGTTGTTGGGTGCGATCGCTCCGGCGGACTAAATGAGACGATGCTAAAATCAGATTCTGGGAATTCCAAACATTCTCTTCCCCAGACAGACTTTTCTCCCCATACGGATTTTTTAACTCACCTTTGCTGTAACTCCAAAAGTGCAAATTAAACTTTTCCCGCAACTCTTCATGCCACTGCGGCTGAATGCTAGCCGGTGCTAAAATTAACACGCGCTTGACTTTTTGGCTGACAAGCAAGTAACGCAAAATCAACCCAGTTTCAATAGTTTTCCCCAATCCAACCTCATCCGCAATTAGGAAACTTTTAGGGAAACTTGCCGCAACTCTACGCAATATTTTAACTTGATGCGGCCAAGGTTTAATGGGAATCGATTTCAAACAATAATCGAGACAACTCGGCGAAGCATACAAACTGAAAAGCGGTTCAAACTTAGCCCAATCCAGCAACACTTCAGAATCCCCAACAACACCTCCCAAATCCCGACTCCCAACATCCGCTACATCCGCTAAATCCGCTGCCTTATCCGCTAAATCCGCTACAAAATCCGCTGCCACATCCGCTACATCCGCTACAAAATCCGCTGCCGAACTTTCCTCCCGATTCCACACGGGCTTGCTGCTGGGCGCGTAGCTGAGTAACTTATTTTTCACAGCTTCCGGCACTTCAAAAACGCGCACGTTTGGCGATAAATTGTTCCACAACTGCTCAAACCGAAAAATTTCCTCAGAAACCCGTTCCGCATCTCGCCCGCCTTCCCAGGCACAATAAACGTGGAAAGATTCAACATTGCTTTCCCAACCGCTGAGAGACTCGTTATTGGAACCGCTAAAAGCCAATTGCGCGCCCTTGCTGTCGGTAAAAATGCCGACTTTTTCGTGAAACATATGCTGGCGATCGACTAAAATTTCACTATCTACCGGAAAGCCATTAGACTTGAGGGGAACCGCAATTTTAATATCGAGATAACAGTTTTGAATCAGCCAACTGAGGATTTCAAAATGCTTGAGTTGCGCGAAAGTTTTGGGCGGCTGCAAATCAGCATCGAGGCGGATGGAAACAGCATCTCGCAGGGCGTAACCTTGTTGGATAGCTTGCAAATCTTGCGGGCTGAATTGACAGCCCATAATCAAGCGCATTTGTCCTTGATTGTGCAGCATCGCGCCCAATCCCCGCGCCACTTTACTGAGGATGGCGCTGTTGAAAAATCCCGACTTGCGATCGTACTTAACAGCACATTCTAGCGCGGGAATGTAGAAATCGGCGATCGGATTATTTTCATTGCTAGAATAGCTGATCCGCCAGGGATAATCTGTTAAATTCATGTTATTAGTTATTTGTTATTGGTTATTAGTTATTTGTTATGTGCCACAATCTTCGATCCCCCTAAATCCCCCTTAAGAAGGGG
>JAUBOG010000929.1:0-1092 GCA_036700105.1 Microcoleus occultus BM001215583 | reverse complement strand
ATTTGAATTTCGCCGCCAATCAGTGCTAAAGTTTGACCCGGGTCTACTGCTAAACCAACTCGATCGCTAATCGGAACCGGCACGGGAGAAGCTGGGAGATTTACCTTTCCTGAAGCCGTCGATTGGTTGACAATTGTACCGGGATTGTCTCGAAACCTCAAACCGACGGGAATATTAACTGTTAACAGCGGTAATGTTTGCGGGTTGGTGCTGCTAAATTCAAAGCCGTTATTAAACACAATACTGTCAGCAGTTGAACCGATAAACGCACCCCGCAAATCTAACCGAGCGTTCGGGCCGAAGACAATTCCTTTCGGGTTGATTAAAAATAAGTTGCCGTTTCCCAAAACTCCCAATGTTCCTAAAATATTTGAGCGATTGCTGCCGGTAACGCGGGTAAAAATATTAGAAATGCCGCTGGGATTTTCAAAATAAGCTGCGCGCCCTTCATTGATGTTGAATTCGCGGAAACTGTGAAATAAGTTAGAGCCGCGAGTTGCACCGCCACTTATTCTATCTGAGGGCAAGTTGTTGACAGTATCGGGCACCGCGCGCGAACTTTCCGGGCCCAAGGTATTATCGGGGACGATTTGGGCGATCGCACTTGCGGGAACAAGCCACAAATAACCGCTCAAAAGTAACAGGTAAATTGCGGCTGAAATATAGGGTTTTTCCGGGTAGGGAAACGGCACTGCCGTGTCCTTGCTGTGTTTGGGGTCGAATCCGGTAACATCGGAATTATTAATATTGCCGAAATCAGGAGACGGCAGTGCCGTGTCCCTACAATTAATTTGGCCTCGGGAAACGGCAGGGCCTTGAAATCTATATGATTCCGATGCCAGCGAAATCGCTCTGTGATAATTGAAAATAATTCGATCGTATTTGTCTCGGTTTTTGAGTTCGTTAACTTTGAATAATTGCCAGAAGTAGAGATATTGTTCAAGCATAATTAACCTTTTGTTAGCTAACATTCGCGAGAAAATTTTTAAAGCATAAACTATTTTATAGTCATCGGGGCTGACAAAGCGAGAAAGGAGGCTTCGCGCGATCGGGAAATTGACCCGGAACTTGCGAAGCCACAAGCGTAACTTC
>JAUBOG010000928.1:0-1094 GCA_036700105.1 Microcoleus occultus BM001215583 | reverse complement strand
AACTCGCGGGGAGGGTTGGGGTGGGGTGCATTATATTTTTGCAAGAGTTCTATTGAACACCAATTCAAATCTCTTCTAAAATTGAGTTAAATTAACTCTTAATCAACCACAAAAAGACAGCAAAAATAACTATGCCAACCGAACGTTTAGTGCTTTTATCAAGTAGAGAAATCGCCAAAATGCGGGAAGCGGGTCGCTTGGCCGCCGAACTTTTGCTGCATCTAGAACCGATGGTAAAACCCGGTGTCAGCACTCTAGCAATTAACGATGAAGCCGAACGCTGGACTTTGGCGCGCGGGGCAAAAAGTGCTCCGTTAGGTTATAAAGGATTTCCTAAATCTCTGTGCGCTAGCGTCAATCAAGTAGTCTGTCACGGCATCCCAAATGCTAAACAAATTCTGAGAGAAGGCGACATTATTAATATTGATGTAACTCCTTTAGTTGACGGGTATCACGGCGATACTTCCAAAACTTTTTTTGTTGGGAAACCTTCGCCTGTGGCTAAAAGGTTAGTAGAAGTAACAGAGGAATGTCTCAGAAGAGGAATTGCCCAAGTGAAACCGGGTGCTCGTACCGGCGACATCGGCGCGGCGATTCAAGAGTATGCGGAAGCCCAGGGTTTTTCGGTAGTGCGGAATTTTGCCGGGCACGGGGTGCACCGGGTGTTTCATACGGAACCGGAAATTCTGCACTACGGAAAGTGGGGCACGGGAAAGAAGCTCAGACAGGGGATGGTTTTTACGATCGAGCCTATGATTAATGAAGGAACTTACGAAGTGGATATTCTCGCCGATGGTTGGACGGCTGTAACTCAAGATGGAAAGCTTTCGGCTCAATTTGAACACACACTCGCCGTCACCGATTCTGGGGTGGAAATTCTGACTTTACCGTAGCAATTATCAACAAACAATCTGCAAAAACCCAGTATTGTAGGGTGCGTCGCTTGATAATAGTTGCCATTCGCGAGAATTGTCGGTGGCGACGCACCCGGAGCGTTCATAGAGGATAAAGGGGTTTTCACGCCCCGAATTTGGTATTATAGCAGTCCTAAATCAGTCGCAAAATCAATCGAGGGCAGAATCCTTACAGTGCGA
>JAUBOG010000146.1:0-13387 GCA_036700105.1 Microcoleus occultus BM001215583 | reverse complement strand
ACTTTTCAAGAGGTGGAGTTTAAGGGGGATTTAGGGGGATCTAGACTCAGGTAAAAGCGAGATTTATCAAGGTTTTTAGTCTTAAGTTGACACTAATGGGCACTGCCGTCTCCCTACAATTAATCGCGGTAGGGAAACGGCACTGCCGTGTCCTGGGTAGCATTCCGATGCAACCGAAAACGATTTGATGGAGGCTCAAATAGCCTGGGATCGATCGGCAAAAAGGGGACTGGAGCAATCCAAGTCCCCGTTTTTAAGCCCGATCGAACTTTGCGCTTAGACGAAGCGCAAATAATTGCTGTCAAGGCCAAAGGAAGAAACAGATTGGACGATCGCGATCAATTCGTCGGAGCTCCCAGTCTTCTTGAAAAGAGCGTTTCCAACAGGCAATCCGGCGGGCGAAGCACCTAACGAGTAAGTGTTCCGAGCACCTTGAAGTTGGATGATATCTTCGATCGGGTTGAAACCGACAATCAAAGCGTAATCGCCTGCGCCAGTGCTGCTATCGACGCCATCGTTGTAGTAGAAATTGGTGGCATCTCCCAGCAAGAAGGTATCGTTGCCTTCTGCGCCAATCAGGGTATCGACTTCGCCCAGCCCTTGGTTGGGAGCACTTCCGTCAACGCCGCTGATGATGTCGTTACCTTCTTTGGCATAGAGGAAATCGCTGCCGCTACCGCCTAGCAAAGCATCGTTATCTTTACCGCCGTAGAGGCTGTCGTTTCCAGCTTCGCCAGTTAAGGTATTGTTGTCGTCATCGCCGCTGAGGACATCGCTACCGTTGCCACCGTACAACAAGTCGTTACCTTTTCCTCCTAACTGGGTATCGTTACCGTCGCCTCCTAATGCGGTGTCGCTTCCTTGGTTGCCAAATAGGAGATCGTTGCCGTTGTTGCCAAACAAAACGTCGTCTTCTTTGCCTCCGAAGAGCAAGTCGTCGCCGCTGTTGCCTACCAAGATGTCATTTCCTTTGAGGCCGTACAGGATATCGTTAGCGTCGCTGCCAACGATCGCATCATTACCGTTGCTGCCTAGCGTTTGGGGCGATGAACCAGTTGGTGCGGGCGGGTTTGTGAATGTGGGTGCGATCGGAAGTGCGATCGTCAAAGCCGGCGCGGGAGTGAATGGTGGTGTGGGTGTTGTTGCAGGTGTGGGTGTGGGTGTTGGTGTTGGTGTGGTTGCGGTTACGGGCCCTCCTGTTACGAGCCCTCTTGCGGGTGTGGGTGCGGTAACAGGCCCTCCTGTTACGGGTGTTGGTGTGGTTGCGGGTGTTGGTGTCGTAACGGGTGTGGGTGTCGTAACGGGTGTGGGTGTTGTGGGCACGTCTGGTAAATTGGCGGTGAGAATCGCCGTACCAGCGAGGTTTGCCACAGTTTCGATGAAGCCAGCACCTGCAACAGTCGCCGATGCACCGAAAAAGTCGGAAATTAGAATGTCATCCGCAGCCCGTGCGATTCCGTCTTTGTTGATGTCGATCAGTAAATTAGTGCCTTGTCGAGCCAAGCCTGTATTTCCAGATGATAAGGACAGAGACAGCGTAGGGCTGGTACTGATATCGTTGTTAAAATCAACAAAGTCTAGGCGATCGATGCCGCCTGTATCCTCAATTTTAACTTGAGTCGCGTTAGGCCGTATTTGATAGCGATCGCTACCCGCTGAGCCTCGCAGTACATTGCCAAAAACTCCGACGAGGGTATCATCGCCAGCACCCCCTTCTAAGGTGCTATTACCACTACCGCTGAGATAGTCATTGCCATCTCCACCTAAGACAAGGCTCTGGAAGCTACCAAAGAGGCTGTCATTGCCGGCACCGCCATCCAAATTTGAGCCGTCTTGCAGCGTGTCATCTCCATCGCCACCAGCCAGACTACTTTTGCCAAAACCTCCATTCAGAAAGTCATTGCCGATACCTCCATCCAGGCTGTTATCGCCGATACCTCCATCGAGGCTGTCATTGCCCCCACCCCCACTGAGGTTGTCGTTTCCCGCACCGCCGAGCAAGGTGTCGTTGCCATCTAAGCCACTGATTGTGTCATTGCCATCTAAGCCTGCGATGTTGTCATTACTGACAGTGCCTGTGAGGGTATCGTTGCCAGGTGTACCCGTGCTTGCACTGCTTCCGGGTGCAGCCGTAGCTTCAGTCAGATTAGCAGCGAGAATTGCCGCACCAGTGAGGTTGCCCACATTTTCGATAAAGCCAGCACCTGCAACAGTCGCCGATGCACCGAAGAAGTCGGAAATTACCACGTCATCTGTAGCTCGTGCGATTCCGTCTTTGTTGATGTCGATCAGCAAACTCGTGCCTTGTCGAGCCAAACCTGTATTTCCCGATGACAGCGACAGCGACAGCGCAGGGCTGGTACTGATATTACCGTTGAAGTCAACAAAATCTAGGCGATCGATGCCATCTGTATCCTGAATTTGAATTTGAGTCACGTTAGGCCGTATTTGATAGCGATCGTTGCCTGCTGAGCCTCGCAACACATGGCCACTGCCAAATCCAGAGGCAAGCGTATCATCGCCAGCACCCCCTTCCAAGGTGCTATTACTATCACTACTGAGATAGTCATTGCCATCTCCACCTAACACGAGGCTGTTGAAGTCACCGAAGAGGCTGTCATTGCCGGCACCGCCATCCAAATTGAAGCCGCTTACCAGCGTGTCATCTCCATCGCCACCAGCCAGACTGTTCTTACCAAAACCTCCATTCAGAAAGTCATTGCCGATACCCCCATCCAGGGTGTTATCGCCGTCATCACCAAGGAGGGAGTCATTGCCCCCACCCCCACTGAGGTTGTCGTTTCCTGCACCGCCTAGCAAGCTGTCGTTGCCATCTAAGCCAGCAAGGGTGTCATTGCCATCTAAGCCTGCGATGTTGTCATTACTGACAGTGCCTGTGAGGTTATCGTTACCGGCAGTACCGCTGATTGCACTGCTTCCAGGTGCCGCCGTAGCTTCAGTCAGATTAGCTGTGAGAATCGCCGTACCAGCGAGGTTGGCCACAGTTTCGATGAAGCCAGCACCTGCAACAGTCGCCGATGCACCGAAGAAGTCGGAAATTACAATGTCATCTGTAGCTCGTGCGATGCCGTCTTTGTTGATGTCGATTAGCAAACTCGTGCCTTGTCGGGCTAAGCCTGTATTTCCCGATGACAGCGACAGGGATAACGTAGGGCTGGTACTGATATTACCGCTAAAATCTACAAAATCTAGGCGATCGATCCCACCTGTATCCTGAATTTGCAGTTGATTCTGCCCGTTACCGCGTATGTGATAGCGATCGTCACCTGTGCCGCCTCGCAGCACATTCCCACTCCCAAATCCGGCATTGAGCGTATCATTGCCAGCACCCCCTTCTAAGGTGCTATCACCATCACCAATGAGATAGTCATTGCCATCTCCTCCTAACACGAGACTCTTGAAATTGCCAAAGAGGCTGTCATTGCCGACACCGCCATCCAAATTTAAGCCGCCTTCCAGCGTGTCATCTCCATCGCCACCAGTCATACTGTTCTTACCGAAACCTCCTCTCAGAAAGTCGTTGCCGATACCCCCATCGAGGGTGTTATCGCCGTCATCACCAAGGAGGGAGTCATTGCCCCCACCCCCACTAAGGATGTCGTTTCCCAAACCGCCGAGCAAAGTGTCATTACCATCTAAGCCAGCGAGGGTGTCATTGCCCTCAAGCCCTGAGATGTTGTCATTCTCAGGCCCGCCGGTGAGATTGTCATTTGTTGCCGATCCAGTCAATACTGCCAATGTCTTTTTCCTGCTTGCGATAAACAGGCGAGGCTAATTTTACTTAGCTTCTACGCCCTATTTACCTATCAGGTGTTTCCCCCCAAAATTATGCAAATTCTCCAAAAAACTTTTTTTAGATAAATTTTGTTTTATTTGCGCTCGAAAATGCTATGGTTACGAGCTGCTTTTTTGAAAGAATGACAAAATCTCTGCATAAGTCATAGTTAGCGCCAGATTCGCCCTAGTCTTCACAAAACGGCAAGAGGACACGGCAGTGCCGTTTCCCTACCCGGAGAACTTCGATCGCCCTTCCCGTCTTTTCTGCCCCGCACGCGATCGAAACTGCCGTGTCCTAATTTTGGCTAATAATTCCGATGCTACCGGAAACGATATTATTTCTTATTTCTTATTTTTTCTTTCTTCTCTCTTCTCTCTTCTCTTCCTTTGCGTCCTTTGCGTCCTTCGCGGTTCGTTTAAAAAAAGTAATGATGTAGGGTGCGAAGTCCGCACCTTACACTTACTGATTAATGACTAATGACCAAGAACTACTGACTAATAACTATTTAACAACCTTAACCCGATCGCCATCCTTGAGATAACCAGCCCCATCAACAACCACCCGATCGCCCGCTTTCAAGCCATTTTTAATCTGTACCTTAGCAGCAGTCAAATCACCAACAGCGCCCCCAGAAATTTCCCCAACTTCCACCCGTTGAGCCTGCACCTTATCCTCGCCCACAAGTTTGTAAACCATAGAACTGCCGTCAGATTGCGGCACAATAGCATTAGCAGGAACTTTCAAACCTTGAGCCGTTGCCGTCGAAATCGATGCGCGCAGAAACATTCCCGATCGCAAAAACTCGCTTGCCGGCAAATCAATTTTAACCGTAGCTTGTCGGTTTTGCGGGTCAACTAACGGCGAAATTTCTCGCACAGTTCCCGACAACTTAATCCGCTTGTCAGAATCAGAAGTAATCTGCACTGCGGTGCCCGGCTGCACTTGCGAAACCTGAGTTTCCGGCACTTTTAATTGCAGTTCCAGCTTGTTTCCCCGAATAATCGAAAATAGTTTTTGACTTCCCGAAGAAACATCTCCAACTCGACCAATTCTTTCAGCTACAATACCGCTGTCTGGTGCTCGGACAATTGTTTGTTCGAGTTGAGTTTGCAACTGTTTGACTTGCGCTTCATTGCTGCGGACACCTGCTGCATTATTTCCCACATTTGCGCGGGCGCTGCTGACAGCAGAGGCGGCCGTATTCACTTTAGCGCGGGCGCTGCTGAGGGCCGCTCTCGCCGTACTGATATTAGCTTCTGCAGTAGCTACTTTAGCTTGAGCCGATCGCACTTCTTCCGCCGCTTTGTTCTGTTCTTCCAAAGCTTTATTCAAATCAGCCTTAGCTTTGTTCACATCTTGAACAGCAGTATCTCGCTCCGTCTTGCGCTTTTCCAAATCTTGCTGGCTGATTACTCCCTGGGAAGCCAAATTTTGGGTGCGGCTTACTTCTCTTTGAGCTTGAGCTAATTTAGCCTGAGCAGAAGCAATCCCCGCCTTAGCTTGATTGACACCAGCTTTGGCTTGCTCGACACCAGCTTCAGCTTGGCCGACGCCTGTTTTGGCTTGCGCTGCGTCAGCGATGGCTCTTTCCACGCCGGCTTGGGCTTGAGCAACGCCGGCTTGGGCTTCTTGTTGGGCTGACTGAGCTTGTTGCACCTGAGCTTGCGCTTGTTCTACCGTAGAATCGGCCGATTGTACTTTAGCAGCAGCTTCGGCAATTTGCGATCGCAGCACCGAATCGTCCAAAACCGCCATCTCCTGACCTTTTTCTACCCTATCTCCTTCCGCTACCAAAACCTGCTTGATTTGCAAACCGTTGGCTTGCGGCAGTACCGGCAGCAAATCGTAGGGGGCCACGGTTCCCGTCGCTTCGAGAGTTTGAGCCACCTCGACCGATTCCGCAGCCGCCACTGTCACGGTTTGAGACACCGGTGTTTGAGCCACCGCTGGGGCTGTCGCTGCAGGCCCCGCGCTTTTTCCCGAAACCAAGTGTACGGCTCCCAGGGTTGCTGCGACGCCGATTCCCACGCCCGCCAACAGCGCCGGCCACCTGAGTCCTTTGCTGGCTGGAACTTCCGTTTCTTCCGGTTCCCATACTTCTGATTGTTCGCCATCCATTTCTGGAGGTTCTAGGGGAACTTCTCGTTCATCGTCCTCTGGCGGGAATTGCCAGCGAGATTGGTCGCTGGCCTCACTTTCAGGCGCTTCGGCCGCTGAGTTGCTGTCGCGCCCGCTCTGCACGGGGGGAAGAGGTTGCTTTTTTTCTGCTTCTGAAAAAACTTGATTCGTCACGGTAGTTCCTCCCGCAGGTATGAGCCTTTGGTTATTGATATTGTAAAGAAAGATTGCGGTTTTTAGATTTAGTTCATTTTAGCGGATGGTGCGACTGCTCGCGCGTCCTCCTTTTGGGTGAGGATGCTGGCATTTCACGCCTGCGGGGTGACGATTTCGATCGGGATTTTGGACGATCGGCATTTAACTCGATGTAGCTCCGTGGCACACTAATATTAGCGCGGTTTGCGATCGTCGGGGCGATCGGGCGTCTTGTCGCGGGAGCGGTTTTGCCGTCACCAACTCATCAATGCCGAGAAAATTCAGTCTAATCTCTAACTAATTATTGCGAATCTATAATCTGTTTGTTGTAAAATACGGCACATCAGCTAAAAAATTCTGCCAGTTTAATTGACAAAAATCAAAATGAACAGTGTCTTTACTCCCGTCCAACAGTTTCTAATTACTTGGTTGCTAGTGCTAGTGACGGGATGGTTTACCCTGACTGCTATCAGTTATGTTGGGGAACTGGTCAGCATTTTAGTAACAGCGGGACTGATTGCATTTTTATTGAATTATGCAGTAAAAAGACTGCAAGTATTTTTGCCGCGGGGAGTAGCTGCGGGGCTGGTTTATTTGATGGCGGGTGTGGTAGTAGCAGTAATCGGTTTAACTATTGTGCCGCCTGTTTTCAGCCAAGCGAGGCAGTTGGGGGTGAGGTTCCCGGATTTGCTGGAGTCGGCGCGGCAGCAGTTAGGTGAGTTTCAAATATGGAGTGCCGATCGCAATTTGCCATTTAACGTGCAAATATTAGAACAGCAGTTATCAGCGAAAGTGCAGGAACAAGTACAGGCGATTGCGGGTACGAGTTTGGGTTTAGTTGTAGGTACGGTTAACTGGTTTCTCGACTTAATTTTGATCCTGGTAATTTCATTTTATATGCTCCTCGACGGTCAAAGAGTGTGGCAGGGATTGACAAGTATTTTTTCGCCCGATATTCGCTATGTTTTAACCGATACTTTGCAGCGAAATCTCCAGCGATTTGTCTCGGGACAGTTATTGCTGGGGCTATTTATGGCTATCTCGCTAACTCTGGCTTTTTGGTGGCTGCAAGTTCCGTTTTTTCTGTTGTTTGCCGTGTTTATCGGATTGACGGAAATAATTCCGTTTATCGGAGCAACGCTGGGAATTGGAGCAGTTAGCATAATTGTAGCGTTTATTGACTGGTGGCTGGCGCTGCAAGTGTTGGCAGTGGCGATCGGACTCCAGCAAATCAAGGATAATCTAGTAGCTCCCCGAATCATGGGGAATCTCACCGGATTGAGCCCGGTAATTATTTTTACAGCTTTGCTGTTAGGAGGTAAAGTGGGAGGATTGCTGGGAGTTATCCTCGCAATTCCCTTAACTGGGGTAGTCAAAAGTATAGTAGAAATTGTACTCAATCCCAAATTGCCGCCGCAAACAGGCTCGTTTTTCTACAATCCCTTTAGCGGCGAGGAATTGGGGAAAATAGCAGACAATGAAAGTAGAATCATTTTGGTTGCAGACGATCAAAAATAGTTTAATCAGTCCCGGGTGCAGGCATTCTATCTGTAGGGTGCGCACTGCGCACCTTACCCATACCAATAGCGGATAAAACCATTCTTTGGTCATAGTCCTGACTGCGAACAAAGTTAAAATCTCAAACCTAAAAACTTATGAAATGGTGGCAAAATCTTAGGAAAAATCCTCTGGCTCGGTTGGGAGCAGTGGTACTGTTAATTTTTTATACAGTCGCACTTTTCGCCGAATTTGTAGCGCCTTACGACCCCTACGACTCTCAATTAAACGGTTCCTTACTGCCGCCGACTCAGATTTATTTAAGCACCCAAGACGGGCGATTTATCGGGCCCCACGTTTATCCGACTACTCAGGGGCCCGTGGATGCGAATACGGGCGCTCGCGAGGTAATTGTAGACTGGCAAAAACCGTCTGCTATCGGTTTTTTTGTCAAAGCTTCTCCCTATAAATTTTTAGGAGTTTTGCCTTTCGACAGGCATCTTTTTGGCACTACCGGAGAAGGCAAAATTAACATTTTAGGCACGGACGAACAAGCTCGCGATCAATTCAGCCGCTTAGTACACGGCAGCCGAATTAGCCTCAGCATCGGTTTAGTTGGCATAGCAATTTCTTTTCCATTGGGATTGTTAATTGGAGGAATATCCGGTTATTTCGGCAGTTGGATTGACAGTATTTTAATGCGGTTCGCCGAAGTATTGATGACGATTCCGGGTCTTTATTTATTAGTAGCGCTAGCAGCAGTTCTGCCCCCGGGATTGACAAGCGCTCAGCGATTTATATTGATTGTGCTGATTACTTCATTTATCAGTTGGGCGAGTTTGGCGCGGGTGATTCGCGGTCAAGTTCTCTCAATTAAACAGCGAGAATTCGTGCAGGCGGCGCGGGCTATGGGCGCTAATCCAATTTATATTATTGTCCGCCACGTCTTGCCCCAAACTGCAACTTACGTAATTATTTCTGCTACTTTATCGGTTCCGGGTTTTATTGTGGCGGAGTCGGTTTTGAGTTTAATTGGGTTGGGAATTCAACAGCCAGATCCTTCTTGGGGAAATTTGCTATCGCTGTCTACTAATGCTTCAATTTTAGTGTTGCAGCCTTGGTTGGTTTGGCCTCCGGCGACACTGATTATTTTGACTGTTTTGGCGTTTAATTTGTTGGGGGATGGGTTGCGCGATGCTCTCGATCCGAGAAGCATTCAAAGGTAGTTGAAAAATTGCCGTAAAATCTCTGCGTAGGGTGCGCATTGCGCACCTTACTGCCATAAAATGTCTGCGTAGGGTGCGCTGAAAAATTGCCATAAAATGTCTGCGTAGGGTGCGCATTGCGCACCTTACTACTACCAATAGCGGTTCGTATTAATTAACCGGTAAGCGGATGGTAAAAGTAGAACCGACACCGACTTGACTTTTTACTGAAATATTGCCGCCCATCATTTGGCAAAAACGCTGACTGATTGCTAGTCCCAAACCGGTGCCGCCGTACTTGCGGGTGGTGGAAGCGTCTGCTTGGGTAAAAGGTTGGAAAATGTGCTGCAACTGCTCTGGATTCATCCCAATTCCTGTATCTGTACAATTCACAACTAAAAATTCTTGACTGGGAATTGAGGGTTGAGAATTTGCCGCAGGTTCTGAACTGTTTTCCGATCGCGCTTGGCTGCTGTCGCCCGCGATTTTTTCTCGGCTGGCGCTGAGGGTAATTGTACCGCTGTGAGTGAATTTGGCGGCATTGCTCAGCAAATTTAATAAAATCTGCCGTAC
The DNA here is from genome assembly GCA_036700105.1 of Microcoleus occultus BM001215583. Taxonomy (GTDB): domain Bacteria; phylum Cyanobacteriota; class Cyanobacteriia; order Cyanobacteriales; family Microcoleaceae; genus Microcoleus. The sequence goes on along the minus strand of JAUBOG010000146.1, from coordinate 4,000 downwards.
TTTGGTAACGTCGCCGTGCATAGTGCCGGTATTGCTGATTTGGTGCAAGTTTAAAGTGTTGCTATTTTTCTCAATTAGCGGTGCGGCGGTGGATGCGACTTCTTCAATCAAGGCGGCGATGTCGAAGGTTTCTAAGTAAAGATCCATGCGGCCGGCTTCGATTTTAGAAATGTCGAGAATGTCGTTAATTAGCGATAGCAAGTGTCGGCCGGAAGTGCGGATTTTGTCTAAATCTGGGGTGAGTTCATCGTAGCCGGATTCTTCGGTTTCTTCTTGGAGCATTTCGCTGTAGCCGATGATCGCATTGAGGGGTGTTCGCAGTTCGTGGCTCATGTTTGCTAAAAATGCGCTTTTTGCGGTGGAAGCGGCTTCGGCTGCTTCTAGGGCGAGCTGCAAGGCGGATTCAAACACTTTGCGATCGCTGATATCCTCGACGCTGCCTTCATAGTAGAGTACCTCGCCGTTGGCGTCGCACACTGCACGGGCGCTTTCGGAAATCCAAATTATGCTGCCGTCAACGCGGTAAACTTCTGACTCAAACCCGGAAATTTGTCCGGATTCTTTCATTACTCGCATGAACTTCTCGCGCTGCTGGGGATTGACGTAAGTTTGCTGTCTGATGTTGGTGAGATTTGATGTCAATTCTTCGGGAGTGGCGTAGCCGTAGATGCGGGCTAAAGCTGGATTTACGCTCAAGAAACGGCCTTCGGGGGTTGTTTGAAAGATGCCTTCGACTGCGTTTTCAAAGATGCTGCGGTATTTTTGTTCTGCTTGAAGCAGTGCGGTTTGCGTGCGATCGCGATCGCTGGCTTCGATCGCCAATGATACCAAATCTGCCAGAGAAGCAGCAAAATTTTGTTCTTCTAATGTCCAGTTGCGAGCAGTACCCACCTGTTCGATACAGATGACTCCGACTGTTTGTCCTCCCAGCCGCACGGGCGCATCTAAGGTTGATGCGGTGCCGGCTTGCGCAAAGTAAGATGCCACAAATTCTCTGGTTCTGACATCCGAGAGAGCGTCGTCGGCGGCGATCGTCCGGTCTTCTTCTAAAGCTTTAAAATAAGCTGGATAGTCTGCTGCTGCGAGTTCGGCGCCTTGGGAATGCTGGTGGTTGCTGCGCGTAAATTGGTCGAGACATTGCAGTTTCGATCGGCTTTCGTCGTACAACCAAGCTCCGGCTTTTTCTGCATTTAGGGTATGAGCGGCCGCTTCGGTGATTTGTCTCAAGGCTACTTGCAAATCGCCTCGATACAGCGCTTTATTTCTGGCCAATTCTACCAAAACCGTATTTTGTTTGAGCAGTTGTTTTTGTCTTTGACGGCGCGCGGATTCGGCTCGCTTTTGTTCGGTAATGTCGCGGGCTACCCAAATTACGGATTCTTCTGAAAGCGGCGAAATGCTGGCGGCAAAACAAATTTCGCGGTCGTTAATGGTTAAATCGTACTCGATGCTAACTGTTTGCTGAGTATCTAAAGCTGCTCTAATGTGGTTGAGAAAATTGTCGGCTGTAGCTTGCGGGAACAGCTCTCCGATAGTTTTACCAACTAATTCTGCTGCTGGTTTGTAGAGCAGCGACAGATTTGTGGGCGCGATTTTTAAATAGCGGCCGGTGGCATCCACAACTACAATTAATTCGTTCATGGCTGCAAACAAAGCCCGCAATTCTGCTTCGGTGGCTTCGAGTTCGGCAGTGCGTTCTGCTACTCGCTGTTCTAAACTGGAGTTGGTTTGTTCTAGGGCGACAAAAGACGATCGCAATTGTCTCGCCATCTGGTTGAAAGACTGAGCTAGGAGACCGAGTTCGTTGACGCCTTGGACTGCGACTTGGCTGTCTAATTCCGAGGAGGTGAAGTCGGAGGATTCGGACATTTTTGTTAATGCTTTGGAAGCTTCCAGCAATCGGGTAATCGGTTGGACAACCCAGCGAGAGGTAAAAATTCCAAGGACGATCGCCAATAGGAAGGCAAAAAAGCACAATAAGATAGTCGTGCGAGTGTTGGCGTTAATTTGCTCCATAAAATCTGCTTCCGGGATGGCGACTACAATCAGCCAATCGAGGCCGCGGCCGTCTTGCAGGGGAGCAACTGTAATGAATTGACGTTTGCCGTCTAGATCGAAGGTAAACTGTCCTTGGCTGTCAATTTGTGCAAAACTGCCAAATCGTTTTTGCAAGTATGTGGAAGCCGATCGAATTAACTGATTTTTGCTGCTAGTGGCCAGCAGCCGTTTTTGTCCGTCTTTGGCGGTGACAAAGGGCAATTCGTCGGTGGAACTACCGACTATTTCGCCGCTGCGTTCGATCGCAAAAACTTGTCCTGACGGGCTAATTTTGATGCTTTTGAGAAATTCGCTGATTTGAGAAAGAGTCAGGTCAATTGCGAGGACACCGCGCAGATTTCCGGTTTCGCTGTAGATGGGCATCACCGGCGTAATCCCCAGAACCGGCGATGCCGTGAAGACGTAGATCGGAGACCAAGTGGCTTTTTTTGACTGTTTGGCAGTTGTGTACCACGGTCTAGTACGGGGGTCGTAGGCGGCGGTTTGGATCAGCTCAGTGCGATTTCCCCGGCTGTCCAGGCGATAAATTTGGCGGTCTGGAGCGGTTGATTCGTCTCTAATGTATACTAAGTCTTCTGCTTCTCGCTTGAGCAAGAGGAATCTGCCCTGTTCGTCGCCGTAGTAGATGGTTGTAGTTCGATCGCTCAGCTTGGTCTGGTTCCACAAATAGCGCTCTAAGTTGGGGAAATCTTCCGGGTCTAAATTTCCCGAGGCGATCGCAGCAGTATTCATTTGCAGGAACAGGTGAGACACCTCTCCAAAACTGCGGAAATTTTCTTTAGTCCTCGCTGCGACTTCCAAGCTCAACCTGGTAGCAAGGTCATTGACGGCTTTCTGGCCGTTGCGAAACGACAGCCATCCAGTGACGCCGACTGCTACGGAGATTTGCACCACCAGCGGCATCAACAACACGAGGCTCAGTGACATCTTGGGCGAGCTTTTCATCAGGCGAGAACTCAGGCTTTTGAATAACATCAATATTTTGACAGATGTTTTACAATATCGGCTTTGCGTATGCTTGTTGGTTTGTAGATTCCCTGAACCTAAGTTACCACTAATTTCGGCGCTTTCTCGGCGGCATTTAAGAAAACCTAGCAACTTAGCCGATCGAAACATACCACCGCTATTTTCTTGTCAGTTGAGTTGAGGGTGGCGAGGCGGACAAATGTCAGTAATTTAACAATGTTCAGAAACTAGGTTGGGTTTCGTACCTCAAGCCAACCTACTATGAAAATTGGTGTGAAAATATCGGTGGTTATTTCAGGATTGCGACCGCGATAAATGTAAACAATTTAACAATCTTCTGTTGAAAAATTTGCTATTAATCAAATAAGCGAGCAAAATATCGACCGATCGCTCATAGGGTAATTCAAGCATCAGGGGTTCATCGAGGGCTGCACAGTAAAGTGTTTTTGGCTTGATGGGAATTTTTGACAGTTAGGCAAAATAATACTTCGGGAGGATAACATGAGCTACACATTTGAAATCCTGGGCGTATCTCCAACTTTAACGTTTTTCAACCAACAGCAGGAATTGCTGCAACAGCAGCCGTTCGGTGTAGAATACTTGGCAAACCGGAAATGTACTCTCGATGGGTTTGTGGCATCGGTGGAGACAGTTTCTCCCGGGCGGGGCTGGGATGTCGATCGAGTCGTAGACACCGTGATTAGTTTCTGGATGAACAACTCCGAGAGCATCCAATATTGGAAGCGCAGGTTGCAAGATGCCGGCAGCGAAAACTTATTAGTAGCCAGAGTAGGCGATATCAAATCTTTGCAAGCTGCATTTGAATCGCTGCTGGGCGAATAGGAAAATTGGGAATTGGGGTAAAAAGTCGATCGACAATCGCTAAAATCAACTCATATCAATTCCGTTAGCATCGGAATGATCTAAACGGAGGACACGGCAGTGCCGTGTCCCTACCGCGATCGATTGTAGGGAC
>JAUBOG010000927.1:0-1097 GCA_036700105.1 Microcoleus occultus BM001215583 | reverse complement strand
GGACGAGTCCGTTGTGCTTGACCTCCACGCTAATGCCAGGTTTGCCGTCTGCTTCCGTTAGTTCTTCAATTGCATCGGCAAAATCTTCTACGCTGGTGAGTCCGTTTTCCAGGCAGTAATCTAAAGCTTTCTCGCAGCGATTTCTTAGGTAGTTGAGAATTTTCTTGCCCTCGGCTGTGTTAGGGGTGATGTAGTTTCCCTGGCTTCGGCTTCGGTATGCTGTTTTTGTAGCCATAATCTTTGTGGCGGTGTGAGTGGATATTTCCAATGAAATTCGAGCAGTATGGCTACTGACTTCACTCGGAAGAGCGGTTTTGGGGAGTTAAAGTGACCCCCTCCAATCGGAGGGGGAATCGTCGCCCACTAATAATTAAGCTGCTACGCATCTAAAGTATCTGTTGGTTGGGGAGGGGGAGAAAGAGAGGGGGAGAGGGGGAGAGGGGGAGAAAGAGAGAGGGGGAGAGACTTTGACGCTTTTCCCACAAAGATTGAAGTATACAATTTAAAGGCGCGACAGCTTATCCCCTGTTTGAAACTCACTAAAAAACTAACTGTTCGGTCAACGAGCTTTCCTGGTGTTCACACCTACCCGCTCTTAGATGTGCGGTAGTTGATGTTAAAGTTGTGTATCTGCATCTCTTTTTTTTGAAGATGTAGAAGCTAATTCAGCATCAACCTCTCTGAGGTATTTGATAAACTGAGAGCTGTTGTTTTCAGAAAGTTTCTTAATGATTTGACCTGTTTTCAAGTCAGCAGCCAAGACCGGATTATCAGCTTTATCTCTGACTAAACACCTAACATTATTGCGAGATTGGCTAATAAAAGCTGTCCAGTTCCCCACAGGGATTTGAGTTTCTCCAGTTTGGTTATATGCTTCAGAAATCGCATCTTTCAGCAATTGTGAGAGGTGGGCGGGGCTGGCAGCAATGTCTTCGGGTTGAGATGGCGGTTTGTTTTGGGTAGGGGTTGGCGATACGGATGGCGATCGCTCTTGACAAGGGGTTGGCGATACGGATTGCGATCGCCCTTGACAAGGGGTTGACGCGACTTCTGAAAGTTCCTCAACTGATTCAATTAGTTGCACAGAGCTAGGGTTG
>JAUBOG010000926.1:0-1098 GCA_036700105.1 Microcoleus occultus BM001215583 | reverse complement strand
TTTTATTGCTGTGCTTTAGAATTTTTTGGGATTTTCGCTATCGGCTTTTAGGCAGACTTTTGCACGCGGAAAATTCCCAGGTATATCCCAGCAAAGAACATATTACTCACACCTTGCGGATTGGATTGATTTCTAGTTTGGTGGGGGTATTGATCGCGTTTGTCGCTTCTGAAGAAACCGTTGCTGTAGTCTTAGCAAAAACTCTCAGTCAACCGCAAGCTCTCACAGCTTTGGCGCCAGAAAATTTGATTCGTTCCCTCGATATTTTTGTGACGATGGCCAACGTCAATCTGATCGGCGCTCACTTTTTTGGAGCTGTTACTTCTCTTGGCTTGCTCAATTGGGTAGAGGAATAGGTGGCAGGATTAGCTATCCCTGCTGCTAATTGCGATCGGCTTATTTGTTAGGAAAGTTAGTGCGAGGAAATACCTCTGGTATAAAAACGCCATTTCTGCTCCATCGATGTCGAAACCTGCATGGACTGGGACGGCGACGGTGCATTCGACTTTTAGGAACTTACCAAGCGCCTAGACTATTTATCTGGGCTAGGAATTACTTGTTTGCGCTTGTTGCCGTTTTATGCTTCTCCTAACCGGGACACTGTAAAACTGCAACGGTGACGCACCAGTCAATGAAGCGTCAAGGATCGCGCCCGGCGTTGACTGGTGCGTGAGTATGCCAAAAGCGTTGTACCCCTACGCTCAAATCTCAGGAATAAACCCATCTGTTCGATTCATACAGACGATCGCAACTTCGGAATCGAACAGGTGCCGACTCGCCCTTTATTCCCTTAGAAGCTTGCGGCTACCGCTGGTTTCGAGTCGATCGAATCTTGGGGTATTTTAGCCACGATCTCAGACACGATGATTCCCGAAGCATTCGAGGAAACTCACGATTTTGCTGGACTAATTACTGTCTGCGGGTTTTTAGCTGCTTTTGTACTCAGCAAGTTAGCAGAAAGATAATGGATCAGCGTGCGATCGCTCATGTAGAATTGCCAATTGTCGAGAGTTAGAGTGTTTTTGATAGAGACACAGACGAATTTGATATCGTTTCCGGTTGCATTGGAATGATACCGAGGACACGGCAGTGCCGTGT
>JAUBOG010000145.1:4456-13404 GCA_036700105.1 Microcoleus occultus BM001215583 | reverse complement strand
TTTTTCCTGGCTCCTGACTCCTGGCTCCTAACTCCAATTTCTAGCGGAGGGCTGCAAAAGTGAGATGCTCCCGGCGGCTCCACAGCATTCTGCGCCGAGGGCCTGACAAATATCGCATCAAATCCGATCGCACTCAAATCATCCAAATATATTATTCCGATGTCGCCGGAAACCAGATCCCGGGGAGAAACCGGGTTTCTCGCATCCGGTAAAAATTTCGCCTTTAATTATTACAAGCTAATTAACTGCTGAAACCTACTCAAAAGACGCTATTCTATGTTAAAATACCAAGTGTGAATCAGATTCGGTTGCAGGCTTTGTTCATTGCTACAGAATTGTCTAAAAACTTGCCCTTCTGTATCGGCAGGGAACTCTCCGAAACTGAAATCTTCGCACTGTCTAAATTTTGGAGTTATTCCTCATGTCGATATACGTCGGTAACTTATCCTACCAAGTTACCCAAGAAGACATCACCTCCGTCTTCGCCGAATACGGAACCGTTAAACGAGTACATCTACCTACCGACAGAGAAACCAGTCGCCCCCGCGGCTTCGGTTTTGTAGAAATGTCCACAGATGCAGAAGAAGATGCAGCCATTACTGCTCTCGACGGAGCAGAGTGGATGGGTCGCGACCTCAAAGTTAACAAAGCCAAGCCCCGCGAAGATGAAGGCGGCCGGGGCGGCGGCGGCAACCGGGGCGGCGGCGGTTCCGGCAAATTTGCTCGCGGCGGCGGCGGAGGCGGCGGAGGCGGACGTTATTAACTTCCTAGGGTAAAGATTTGAGATGCCAGAGCTAAAATTGGCGATCGAGCTCACCTAGCTCCGAACCACAGTCCGAACAAATTGCGACCTGGTCGATCCCAACTCCGGCTCTACAAATTTCCCCACCTACCTCCGTAAAATATACCAAAAAGCCAGGGTACTAAACCCTGGCTTTTTGGTATCGCTTTCTGGTATCAAAGTATTCGGTACGAGTCCGAAACGCCTGTCCTGCAGCGTTCGAGTGCCCGAGCGAGGTTCTAATCGTCAGGTTCGATGCTGCTGCTCAATCCGTGATTGTTGAGCGTTTCAGCGTAAAATTCAGCGTGTTCCAGAGCACAAACAATCACCAATCCCATCCCGTTAGTGTGGGCTTCCATCATCACATTCACAGCCTGTGGCTGAGTCAGACTCGGAACCGTCGCCATCAAAGTCTGCACCACGTACTCCATAGGATTGAAATCATCATTGTGCAGCAGAACGCGGTAGCGCGGTGCAAGCTTGCGGACTGTGGAACGCTTTTCAATAATTTCGACAGACACTAATCTATACCTCCTGACTTGTAGGATGTTAAAATTTGTCAATAATCTTGAGCCGGATTGCTGGGCTGTGCAAGAGTATCTCACTTTCAGTTATTTTATTGAAATCTGAAAATTCAGACAAGCCAGCCGCCGCCACCGTAGCGAGCTGCGCTCCACTCAATCGCAGGCGCGGGATGTCCCCAGCCTGTAGCCGCCACCTTCCTAGCGCCATAATAGGAGAAAGGCGCGATCGGCTAAAAATAAAAAACTGCTACCTGTTGAGTCTCCACAACTGACCGAACTTTATATGAAACGCAAACCTAACTCCTACAACGATAGATTCAGCGACGAATATCGAGATGAAGACTCCGGCTCATTTGGCGGACAGTCTCGGCGCCAACCTCAGTCCGGCAAACCCTCTTTCCTCAATTCCGCCACCATCGGGATTTTAACAGCCGTCTTTATTCTGGGAATTGGAATTGGCATTGCCTTCAGCTCCACAGCTACAATTAGCCCAGAAAACGTAGCATCCCGCGAATTTATCGATCGCAGCGCCCCCAACCCCGAACTTTGCGTGCAGTTTGGCGCCAGCGCGATGGTGACAGATATGCGCCTCTACGTCACCCTCAACCCCTTCAACGTCTACATTTCACAGCCGACTATGCGCCCCGGTTGCGTGCTGCGAACCAATAACTGGGCAATTCTCGAACAAAGAAAACTGATCAGCCAAAACCAAGTACGGGAATGCAAAAATCGCATGAACACCTTTGGCTTCACCGGTGCCCTGGAAAGTCAACCCGACATCAACTGTATCTACCAAAACGACGGGGCCAAAAACTTCTTTATCAACCAGCCTGGTTCAGTAGCTCCAAGCACAGATAATCAAAATTTCTAAATCGTCGATAAGTCGCCAATAAGTAGGTGTTGAAGGAATAAAGCTTCTTCCTTCAACATCAAAAACCCAACAGGGGCAAATCTTCGATTAACTGAAATTTTCAAATGTCGCCCGGTTGAACGGTAGCAAGTTGAGGAGGCTTGACAGTTTTTTATGCAAATAAACCAGACTTGTGATAACCTCAAAGATGTGCAAAAATCGGTTCCAACAAAAAACAACCGTTGGCAGAAACGGGGAAAGTCCGGCGTAAATCCGGCGCTGTCGGGCAACTGTGATGAGATTACACAGTCTCTCAGTCAGAATGCCCGCCGACTTTCGCAAACCTGTTCTTTTTCATCTGCGAGGCATGGATGATGGTTTATTCAGCATTTTCAAAATAGATGTATCATGTCTGGCGATCGATCTATTGACTCAAGAGCGATATTGATTGGATCTCGCTGACTTCCGATCGATTTTGAGTTTTGAGTCAGGTAATAGTTGTTTCGTGAATGCGAATAGGAAGCGAACATCCACCAATCGCCAAATCTTTCTTCTGCAGCCTGTCGCCGATCGATCGGCAAATTATCATACTTAGCGCTGGTTTGAACTCCGCCTCAGTATATTTTTGCTGTCAATTTTCACTAATTCAATCATAGAAGTAAGTTGAGTTATGACGGTTCTAGCTGAGACATAGGGCTATCCTCGGATTCGTAAAAACCCGGGACTCAAGAAAGCCGTGGAAGCATTTTTCAGTTGGAAATTAGAGACAAATGTTTTATTACAAACTGTCCCCGCGCTGACAAATACTGTGAAAGCTGCTACAATGCTCTGCGAGGAAGCTAATGCGACTTGAAGAGAAAAAGCGACTACCTAAACCACACAGACATACTCAATGAAAAGCGCGATCGAAAAGTCTGATTTTGTCCTAGCTCCCTACATGAAGAGCAACAATTTCAAAGCTACTTGCCAAATACTTAATACAGTAATCCCGTATATATTTTTATGGTTTTTAGCTTTTAAAGCTGCTGCCATTTCTGTATGGCTTCTGCCGCCGATCGTAGTGTTGATGACACTTTTTTCAGGACGCTGTTTTTCTTTGATGCACGATTGCGGGCACTATTCTCTTTTTAGCTCTAAAAAAGTCAACCGGACTGTGGGTTTTCTGCTAGGTGTCGTCAATGCGATCCCTCAGTATCCCTGGTCTAGGGGACACGCTTACCACCACAAAAATAACGGTAATTGGGATATGTACCGAGGCCCTTCGGCGTTGATTTCTACGGAAAAATTTGCCGCATTAAGTACATCTGGTCAAAAAATGTATCAGTTCCTGAGACACCCGTTGATGCTGTTTCCCGGCGGTTTTTTCTACCTGATTATCAAGCCAAGACTCGCGCTGGTATTGGGGAGTGCTGGTTTTGTCCGGCATACTTTTGCTTGTCTGGTGCAAGAAGATTCCGGCATGGGCTTACCTGCGATCGTTGCTTCTTATAAATCCAAACATTGGTATACGACGGCTGAGTTTTGGGATTTACTCTTCAACAATATTTGTGTTGTTGGTAGCTGGGTTTATCTGGGAAACTTACTTGGGTTTGGCTTTTTCTGGAGTGTTTACTCAATTGTGATGACCTGTTCGGCGGCGATATTTATCTGTATCTTCTTTGTTCAGCACAACTTTGAAGGTTCTTACGCTCATAAAGCTGAGGGTTGGGACTATCTTCTCGGTGCAATTGAAGGCAGTAGTTACCTAAAATTACCAGCTATTCTCAATTGGTTTTCGGCTGATATTGCTTACCACAATATTCATCATCTCTCTGAGCGAATCCCTAATTACAATCTTCGGGCTTGTCACAATGCTAATATTCACCTGCTTGCAAATTCAAAAACACTGACTATTCGCGATATTCCTGACTGTTTTAAGTTCATTCTTTGGGATGCTGCTTCAGACAGCCTGCAATCTATCGAATCATTTCAGAAGCAAGAAGTTCAATTGATTGAACTCGCTAGTTAAAAATGGTTGGAAATTAAATGCGGTGCTTTTGACTAGCCAAATGCTAAAATCGCGCGTGCTGATAGCGGGAAACATTTCAACGGAAACTTGCCTAGGATCGTGGATTAAATAACTTCCAAAAAATGCAAGTTATTTAATTCTCATTCCCTAGTTATCTATAGGGCAATAGGCTTGGGTTAAGACAGATCCCCCCTAGCCCCCCTTAAAAAAGGGGGGGACAAGAAGGTGCTGCGAAGTCCCTCGGGAGGGGGATGCGAGGGGGATCTCCGGGGAATTAACAGTGTTAACTGAACCGTATCGATCGATAGGGAAATAGGGTTCAGTTAAGAAAAATTGTAGCGAAAATGTTGGGTTCGTTATTTCGGAGAATCATTCAATCGCCCTAGTTTGGCAAATTTCAGCCTGTATTCTGCTCTCTAAAAGAAGGTGAAAAATGAATTTATTTCTGGTTGTACTTGGACTTTTGTTTGCATTGCTGGCGATCGCCCTTGGAATCTATTTAACCACGGCTCGCCCTTATCAATCATCGAACTCTGTGGCCAATTCCTATGACGAATGGACGGAAGATGGCATTTTGGAATTTTATTGGGGCGAACACATCCACTTAGGCCATTACGGTTCACCGCCGCAGCGGAAAGATTTCCTCGCAGCCAAATCGGATTTTGTTCATGAAATGGTGCGCTGGGGAGGCTTGGATCGGTTATCTGCCGGTACTACCGTCTTAGATGTGGGCTGTGGAATTGGCGGGAGCAGCCGCATTTTGGCACGGGATTATCGGTTCGCAGTCACTGGAATTACGATCAGCCCGCAGCAAGTTCAACGCGCGAAGGAATTAACTCCCCCAGAACTCGATTTGCAGTTTCGGGTGGATGATGCTATGGCGCTGTCGTTTCCAGATGGTAGTTTTGATGTGGTTTGGTCGATCGAAGCTGGGCCCCATATGCCAGATAAAGCTGTTTTCGCCAGAGAGTTGATGAGGGTGCTAAAGCCTGGTGGCGTGCTGGTTGTGGCTGACTGGAATCAAAGAGACTCGCGCCAAATCCCTCTGAATTTTTGGGAGAAACCCGTAATGCAACAACTATTGGATCAGTGGTCGCATCCGGCTTTTTCAAGCATCGAAGGTTTTTCGGAGCTGTTAGAGGAAACGGGGTTTGTCGAGGGGAGGGTAATAACGGCAGACTGGACGCCAGAAACCCTTCCTTCTTGGATAGATTCTATCTGGCAAGGGGTTGCTCGCCCTGCTGGATTAGTGCGCTTTGGCGTGTCGGGTTTTATCAAGTCTCTGCGAGAAGTACCGACACTTTTACTGATGCGGCTGGCATTTGGTGCGGGGCTTTGCCGGTTTGGGATGTTCCGCGCAGTGCGATCGAATTCCCCGGCATTAGCAGAAACAAGTGCGAGTAAAAGTACGATCGGCTGTTAAGCTGTTGGGCATTTAACATCAAGTCCGCTCTTCATCGGAATGAGATAAACGGAGGACACGGCAGTACGGAGGACACGGCTTGGCCTTAGTCCCTACAATTAATGGGGGTAGGGAAACGGCTTGGCCTTAGTCCCTACAATTAATGGGGGTAGGGAAACGGCATTGCCGTGTCCTCTGTATCCTAAGAAGTGCAACCGGAAACGATATAACATCGATTCCGGTTGCATCGGCATTAATATTACCCGAAATCAGGAGACGGCACTGCCGTCTCCCTACAATTAATCGCGGTAGGGATACTCCAAAAGCCGTGTCCTCGGTATCTTGATGTTACCTGGGAAGAGCCACAAAATCCAGAGCAGTAATAGGATTATTAGCTCCAAAAACATTAGCCAAAATCTCCCCTGTGGCAGCAACTTGCAAGACGTAACCGTTGGTGGTGGAGTTAAGTCGCAAGGCGTCGAAACTCAAGCCGCCGCCGAGGACAAACTGGTCGGTTCCTACTTCAAAATTGAGTACAGTATCGACACCGCTGTTGCTGTTTAACACAAAGCGATCGCTCCCAAGACCTCCAATCAAAGTATCCTGTCCCCCGTCGCCAAACAGCCAGTCATCGCCTGCACCCCCGTTGAGAATGTCGCTATCTTTCCCTCCGTAAATAGTATCGTTACCGTCATCGCCGTTGAGCGTATCTTGGCCTTCGTTGCCGTATAAAAGGTCGTCGCCGCTGCCGCCGTTGATGCAGTCTTGCTGGCCGTTTGCACCCACGGGGCCTAGCTCGTTTTGCCCGCGATCGCCAAAAATGGTATCGCTGCCCTCATCGCCGCACAAAATATCGCTGCCATCATCGCCGTAAATTAAGTCTTCGCCGGCATCTCCGTGTGCTAAATCGTCATCCTTGCCAGCTTGAACGCGATCGTTGCCGTTACCACCGCTGAGAGAGTCGGAACTCTCGCCACCGCTGAGGAAGTCATTGCCATCTCCCCCAAACAGCAAGTCGCGGCCGTTGGCATCGCTGATTAACTGATTTTGCAAGCCGCCGTAAAGCGAATCGTCTCCCTCGTCGCCGACAAGGGTGTCGGAACCGAGTTCGCCCAAAATCAGGTCGCTATCTTTGCCGCCATAACTTAAGTCGTTACCTTTACCCGCAAAAATGCTGTCGTTGCCGCTACCGCCGCCGATGACATCGCCAATGTCGTTGCCGAAAATCAAGTCGGATTCTTCGGTAGCAACGGTGCTGCCTAGGGCTTTGCCGTAGTCGCCGACTATGGTGTCGGCACCTTGATTGCCGTAGAGAGTATCCGGGTCAGTTTCGCCGAAAATGCGATCGCCCCCTTTGCCTCCAAACGTCAAATCCCGACCGTTGCCGCCGACGATCGTGTCATCTTGTTCTTGGCCGTTAAATAAGTCGTTGCCGTCGCCTCCATACAGCAAATCTCGCCCGTCGGGGTCGCTGTCGAGGGAGTTGAGGACGCCGCCGAACAGAGAGTCGTCTCCGCTGTCGCCGTAGAGGGTGTCCGGGCCCTTGTCGCCCCAAATCAAGTCTTTTTCTTTGCCTCCGTAGGCGGTGTCGGGGTCTTTGCCGGAGTAAACGGTGTCGTTGCCTTGATTGCCAGCAATGGCGTCGCCGGAAGAACCGCCGAAAATCAGGTCGCCGTCGTTACCGGTCAAGTCGATGCTGTTGCCGTTGTCGCCGACGATCGTGTCGGAACCGCGATCGCCGTACAAGGTGTCGGAATTGCGATCGCCAAAAATGCGATCGTCTTGTTTGCCGCCGAACACCGCATCAGTTTGTTTGCCCGCATAAACGATGTCGTTGCTCTTGCCGGCGGCGATGAAGTCTCGCTCTTCGTCTCCGAAGATCATATCAGTGCCGCCTTCACCTAAAACTGTGTCGTCGCCGGGGTCTGAGATAAACAGTTCGTTAGCGTCGTTCCCGGTTAAAGAATCGTTTCCGGGAGTCCCCAGCGTCGTGTTTTGGATGTCAATGAGTGCGGAAGCATTTGACTCCAAGTTAAGTATTTGCTGGCGCTGGGGTTGAGCAAATGCGATCGGCGCCAGCAAGGGCTCTTGAGTGCAACCGCAACCGGTATCCGGTTCGGGAACTAAGCCGAAAATAGGCGTCAGTGTCGGCGTTGGCGTTGGCGTTGGCGTAGGTGTAGGTGTTGGCAGACTGCCAGTCACAGTCGCAAAGCCCAAACTTGTTTGGCCGAGATTATCCGTAGCCCTGTAGGTGAACTGCGAGCCGGTGAAACTGCTACTTGCCTGAAAAAACAACTGGCTAATTTGATCCGGTGTCAAAACTTGATTGGGTACAACCGGGACTCCGCCGTTGTTTGGATCGCCCAAGAACAATGTACCTTGATCGGGTGGCAACAGGCTGTTGATGATGAAGGAAGTAATGGTGCCGTCGGGGTCTGTTCCTCCCAATCCGGGTATGGGGGCGCTGTTATCCGGCAGCAGAACAACGCCGGAGTCGTTGGCGACTGGCGGTTGGTTGGGGATAGGCGAAACGGGCGGATCTACCGGTGGGGGGTTGTCAGGCTGGGTCTGCGTAGCGGTGGTGGTGACAGTGGCATTGGGTTGGGAACCGTTGTTGTTGTTGTCGTTGGAGTCGGGAGTGGTCGATCGGCTCTGGGAAGTATTTGTGATGCCGCCCGCTGGCACAATTAAAGTTACCTGGCGGTTGGCGTTGCTGCCGGAGGCCAAACTGGGAATTGTCGGGAAGGTAACAATCCCGGTCACGGGGTCGTAAGTGCCGTTATCCGATGCGTTGACGGACGTTAAACCTGGAATGATTTTGTCAGTAATCACGACATTTTCAGCAGCAGCCGGCCCGCTGTTGGCGGTACTTATAGTATAAGTAACTGTACTGCCAGCCGCAGCAGATGTGAGACCTGTTTTGGTAGTCACCAAGTCCGCACGATCGACAGTACCCGCAGGAACGGTCGTAGTCACTCTGGCGGAGGCAGAGGAGCCGTCGTTATTGCTGAGGTTGAGGTCGGGAGTAGCTGATTTGCTGCTAGAAATATTGGTGATGCTGCCGCTGCTGGGCAGGCCTAAAGTAACGGTACGGATAACGGTTTGACCGACGGGTACGCTGGCGATCGCCGGAAAATTGACCAGCCCTGAGATTGGGTCGTAGACGCCCCCGTTGGAAGCGACAACTCCTGTTAAACCGGGAATGATGCTGTCGGTGATGGTAACGTTGGCCGCGTCGTTGGGCCCGATGTTCGCAGTAGTAATTGTATAAGTAACAGATTGGCCCGCTGTTGCCGATGTGAGTCCGCTTTTAACCGTAGAAAGGTCAGCATTGGGGCCGGTGCCGATCGTCGTGCTGACACTGGCATTGGGGTTTGTACCGT
>JAUBOG010000145.1:0-4356 GCA_036700105.1 Microcoleus occultus BM001215583 | reverse complement strand
TGACGGCTTCGGCTGGACTCGGGCCGCTGTTGACAGCGGCGATCGTGTAGCTGACGGAGGCGCCGGCCGTTGTTGACAGCGGCCCGGTTTTTGTGGTAACAACGTCGGCGCTGGGAGTGAGGGTGGTGGTAACAGACGAACGGGTCGGAGTGCCGTCTTTGTTGGTTGGCGAGCCGTTGTTGTTCGTGGCGATCGGGTCGGGAGTCGCTGAAGTGCTCCTGGCCGTGTTGCTGATAGTGCTAAGCGTGACTGGCGTGACAAAGCTGACAGTGCGGCTGACAGTGCCTGCATTTGGCAGCGTCGCCACGGGTGGGAAGGTGACAATTCCTGTGGTTGGGTTGTACGTGCCACCGTCGGAGGCCGTGACTCCGATTAAACCCGGAATGATGCTGTCGGTGATGGTGACGTTGGTGGCCGGATCTGGCCCGTTGTTGGTGGCGATCAGGCTGTAGGTGACGGTTGACCCAACCGTACTGGCGATCGGGCCGCTTTTGGTAGTAACCACATCGGCGATCAGATCCGTGACAGTAGTCTGAACTTGACTTGTGGGCGTTGAACCGTCGTTGTTCGTCAGGTCGGGGTCGAAAGTCGCAGAACTGCTGGATGCAATGTTGGTGAATGTGCCGCCGCTCGCTAAATTCGGCGGCAAAGCAACTGTCAGCGTATAGGTGACGCTTTGACCGACATTGAGAACGGGAATTGGCGGCCAGGTGACATTCCGCGTCGCGTCTAAGTAAGTGCCGCCGTTTGAGGGTATGACAGTAGCAATTGCTGGTAATGATGGAATTAATTGATCTGGTATTTTGTCTTGAACCAGGACTTGCCGAGCGGGCGCTGTTCCCCTGTTGGTGGTCGTGATGGTGTAGGTAATGCTACCCCCAGGCTTGACGGATTGCGGCCCATTTTTGATCGTCACAACGTCGGCCGAGATACTGGGAGGATTCACAGTTTGAACTACCAGGTTTTGCAGTTCGTGAAAGTTGTTGGCGCTGCCGGTGGAACTGCCGAAACCGAATTTGAAAGTAGGCGGTACTAGGGGCCCGTTGACTGCTGCCAAGTTGGGAATGTTGATCAGAGTAGTTTCGTAACTGCCGTTAAAATCCGTATCAAAGGCAACGCTGAGGCGATTGGGCTCGCCCCCGGTAGATGGATTCAGTGTAATTTGAACCGATCTTTTCGATTGCGCGCGAATGCTCGTGAGCGTATTGCTAAAGTTAAAACCCGGTTCGGTGAAGTCGATACTGGTAGGAATGTTGTCGATGCCGAAGGGAGCAAAGGTTTGGGTTAAAAACGAGTAATCATTCTCTTCCCTACCTCTAAGTGTGATTGAATCCGGTCTGACCACACGCGGAGTTGAGGAGCCGGGAATCAGGTCTGGAGGGGGGCCCTCTCGCCCTTCTGTCGGTGCTGAAAAATTGCCGAACTCGTCAAATCCTATCCCTAAATAACCTCCCTCAATACCGGGCGTACGCAGGGTTCCATCCAGCCGTTGAGCGTAACCCAGAGAACCGCCGTAACCCCCTGGCCTTTCTGGCGATGCAGTACCGTCAATGAAGAAGAAACCAATGCCGTCACCGGGCTGTTCTCCTGTAGACTCGCCCTGGGGTTCATTAATTACCAGATTGCCACCGTAGGAATAGAAATCAAACCTGACAATCAGACCGTCGGTGGAAGGAATGGGGTTGTTGTAGAGGACGAAAGCCTCTCGCCTATTTTGTGATGCTGGAGTTAATTGCAGAACGCCATTGCCGGGAATATCCCCGCCTAAAGCCGGAAGTAAGCCTGATACTGTTCCTCCAGTGATGCCCGGTACCTCTTGCGAGTTAGCTGGTCCCAGACTCGGATTGTACAGATCCCCGTTGTTGCCTCGGTAGATCCAAGGCCCCTGCACTGTCGCGTTCTTGAAAGTTTCGTTAACTAATGTGCCGAGGACGTAGCTGTATGCCTCCCGCACTTCTGGTTCTATGGCGGTGCTGGCTTTTATTTCGCCGATCGCAAATTCTAATTTCCAATCGCCACCAAGTGCCGCACTCCCGGTCAAGCCGCCGTTCGCTGCAATATTGGCACCGGTAATTTCGCCCAGCCGCCGCACGAAGGCTTCGCCGCTTTCCCCCGCTGCGACGCGGCACCCGAATAACAAGATATCTCCTCTCTCGCTGAGGGCTTTTCCCCACTGCTGCAGCAAATGGCTGTAGGTTTCTATATTGTCGGCCCCGAGGTCGATCGACCCGAGCTGCACCGCCGCTTCTCGGCCGTGAGAAACGATCTGAATGCTTTCTAAATCGCTGAAATTAGCCAGAATTCTCGTAATTTGCTCGACTCCATCCCGGGTCGAGTCGAGTACAAATACTTCTGTACCTACTGTTGCTCCCTTTGCCAAGCTGTGGCTGTTTTCTACTCTGCCATCGATGAACAGTACATTTTTTACAGTTTTTACAGTTCGGGCTTCCACCGATCGCGCTCGGAGCAAAACTTCTCTGTCGTCTTCTTTAATTCCCGCCCCGCGATCGGATTTTTGCGGCACAAAACACTCCTCTACTTTTACTTTTATTATTTCTTTTTGCTGGGGATAAGTTGCTGTTGTTCGGGAGTTTTTGCCAGCAACGCTTGCGGTGGTGTCACCTGCTTTTTGGGCTGGGAAAATTGGTTTGTTGCAGATGGTTTGCATGGTAGAATGACCTGACAGATTGTATATAGCGTACCCATTTCAAGATGATAATTATCATTTCTTGAAATGGTTGAATTGCTGAATTGGAAGCTCTGCTGTTTGAATTTTAGAAACAGCTAAAAGCCGATTCTACTCAGCACAAAGCCGTGCTATCTTCTTATTTGATAGCATTGCAAATATCACCTGCACAAGCGCTGATGGTTGGAAGTTTAAATCCCAATAATCTATCTATCGGGTGATATTTTGCATTAGGCTTT
Source organism: Microcoleus occultus BM001215583 (assembly GCA_036700105.1). GTDB lineage: Bacteria > Cyanobacteriota > Cyanobacteriia > Cyanobacteriales > Microcoleaceae > Microcoleus. Next base: position 1,431 of record JAUBOG010000145.1, on the reverse strand, counting down.
CTGTTAAACGCAAATCTCTTACATCCCGCACTAAACAATAACAATAATTCTCAAAAATTTACTCTTTGGAGGTTTTGTTTAGGTTGTCTAATGCACTCTATTTGCAGAGAACTTTTACCTGTTATGGAAGCAGAAACCGGGTTCGATCGCTCAAAAAACTTCGTGACATTCCTAACTGCCGCTCGCCAACCCGGTTGATGAGAGTAAGGAGCGTCCCAGCCCTGTTCGCATCGGGCAACCAGACATTAATTAGAGAGACGATTGCTAGGGAGTCTGGCCGTGACATAATTGGGCCAGTGCCTTTGGTCGTGTCATTTAATTGAAATATACATACCCATTCAGTGACGAGGCGTCTTAAAAATTGATGATTTGCAGTTCGAGAGACAACAATCCAGGTTTAATACTGCTCCCATCTGCGATCGCACGTAACAGATTAGTGTCGCCAAAAAGCAACTTCTCAAAATATCAAATTAAAGTCTGCGAGCGGGTTTGTGTTTAAGGTAAATGCTCTCGACAATTGTTCCTACAGAATTTTTCATGATGTTTTAGAGAAATCGACGCTTTTTTTTAGAGTCTGTCTGCTTCGACTGCAGCGAGCTTACAAGAGCTATTTGCGGTTTTTTTTTCGCTAATTTTCAGTAGGAGTAGGAGTTATGCCGATCGAGACTAGAAACCTGATTTATTCCTAGATGTCTCGCCGCCCAACCAAAATTTACGATTTAAACTTGGTTTTCGATCGCAAGTCCTCAACTCTAAAAACACTGGCTGCCATCCGCCAGTTATAGCAAGTGTAACCCCGCAATACTGCTCGATTCGGTTTTAATAGCCGAGCACAAAGCGCAGCTTATCTCGAACAAGATCCAACAACAATCCTGACACGTAAGTGCATATTAACTCATGAATTACTCCATCCGCAAATATGCGTAGAAACCCGCCCCAATCCAAGCTATATCCTTTCACCGCGAACGTCAAGAGTTCTGGCTTGGTAGTACCGACAATCTTGACAGGGCCCAGCAGGATTGACAGCGCAGCGAATGTAATTAGAGCGGGCATTATACTCGCAAGTGATGTCGCCGATCGGATAACCGAGGCCTTCTACGTAAGCGCGATCTGCAGTTGCTCGTTGAGTGTGCAGGGGTCTATTTGCTACCGCCAGCCTGGCCGCTGCAATTCGATCGCGGGCTTGGCCGCTTGCCTTGCGCATCACCCACAAAGACAGCAGCGACGGCACTAAACCTATGAAAATAATCACCAGAGCAGTTAGCACCTTTTCACAACCCGTTTGTCGAGAATATTTTTTGCTAATTTAGACGATCGGCAGCCGAAAATCATCGCCATAAAGACGGTTTTAGATCGGGAAAGTTCCCAAGAAGCGTTTAAACAGTTGACAGTTGACAGTTGACAGTTGACAGCGAAGTGATAAGAACAGAG
>JAUBOG010000925.1:0-1099 GCA_036700105.1 Microcoleus occultus BM001215583 | reverse complement strand
GGGGGGGTCAAAGTCCCCCTTTTTAAGGGGGATTTAGGGGGATCGAGACTAGGCTACAACCCTAATTTATAGGTAGTTTTAGCCTGGTTGTTGACACCAAGGGCTGGCAATGCCCACCTTACGAAATTCCTATAAATCTTGAGGGCAAAATCAATGGTAGCAGTCATCGCTGCTGTATCCGCTGAAGTTCTTGCTGAACGTTTTTGAGGCGATTCATCATGTATTCAAAGTTTTTTCTATCTCCTTGAGCATTATACAGGTTCGCTGCTGTTTGCCAGTCGGCTACTGTTGCTCTAATATCTTTTAAGTTAAGACGAACAGTACCCCGAATCCGGTAAGCATCAGCATAATTCGGTCTAATTCTGATGGCATTATTGCAGTCTACAAGTGCAGCAACATAGTCTTCGATCAGAAGTCGTGCCAAACATCGGCTTTGGTGCGCTTCTGCAAAATTAGGATTGAGTTTGATAGCTTGGGTGTAGGCTTCAATTGCTCCTTTATAGTCTTTGTTATTAAAAAAATCGTCACCCCTTGTATAGAAGTCTGTGGAACTCGCTTGAGATATAATAACTACGGGAGCATGGCTGGACGCAGCATTAGGGATTATACCTATTGTGAGTGGAATTGCCAAGATGGTGATAGCTTGGTATAGAAAATTCATGATTAAATTGATTGGTGTATGCAAGTGTATTGAGCGCAATTTTAAGCTTTTGCTCTTTCCCTTTCGGGCGATTTATGAAATAAATAGGATAGATTTTAATTCCCCTTAGTCGCTAGAGTCCCAATCCTCAATTTTAACTTCCAGTCCACCCATAAAACTTACTCCTAACGAACTTTTAAGAATGGATTCGTTGATAGCAAATGATTGACCGGGCTGTAAAGTTTGATTAATTATCACCGGCTTCGTGTAGAGAATTGTATTGCCTTTACCGATCTGAAGATTTGGGATACCAATCTTGATGGGTCTACTGCTGCGGTTTGTGATGTTACCTTTAATGTTAGCGATATTTTCCCATCCTTTTCTTAAATCTGAGGATACTCTTAAGGGGTGCATCTCACTTTTGCAAATCTCTGAAAAAAGGGCTAAAATGAAAAAGCT
>JAUBOG010000924.1:0-1101 GCA_036700105.1 Microcoleus occultus BM001215583 | reverse complement strand
ACAACTCATTTACACTGGCTATATTCCCTAAGCCCGATCCCCCTAGCCCCCCTTACCACGGAGGGAACCAATCCGGAAGTCCCCCTTGTTTCTAACGAAGCGGTGCCCCAGCACGGGGATTTAGAGGAATCGAAGCCTGTGGAGCGCTCGACCATCACTCGCGTCGGCGATCTCTCCCGCCCCGCCACTACCCTCGAAGACTGGAGGGCGCAAGTAGAAGCGGCGACGGTGCAGGTGACAGGTGTGAAACTCGATCGCACCGATGCTGGACTAGAAATCGTTCTAGAAACGGCAGAGGGCAAACCGTTACAGGTGGATGCGACGAAGTTTAGAACCGAGGGCAATAGCCTGATTGCCGATATTCCCAACACAGTGTTGGCACTGCAAGAGGGCAACGAATTTCGCACCGACGAGCAATTTTCTGCGGGGGGCGGAATATCAGCGGTTAGCGTGACGCAGGTAGACGCGGCGACGGTGCGGGTGACGGTGGCAGGAAGAGATGCGCTGCCGGCGGGAGAGGTGACGCTGAAGACGGGAGGATTGGCGTATAGCCTGAATCCGGCAGGGGATGAGGCGGATGAGGAAATTGAAATTGTGGTGACGGGCCAACAAATACAGCAGGGCTATCGAGTGCCTAACACCTCCGTTGGCACGAGAACCAATACCCCCTTACGCGACATTCCCCAATCGATTCAAGTCGTGCCCCAGGAGGTGTTGCGCGACCAAAACGTTAACAGACTAGATGAAGCCTTGAGAAACGTAAGTGGGGTAACTACATATAATGGTCCAGACGCTTCCATCGATACTGCATACAACATTCGAGGATTTATTACCTCATCTGCCAGTGGTGGCAATTTTCTGAGAAATGGACTAAGAGAAGGTGGAGATATCCTACAGGAATTTACCCCCAACATCGAAAGAATCGAAGCGCTCTTAGGTCCAGCTTCTGTGCTTTATGGAAACGCCAATCCAGGCGGAACCATCAACATAGTGACGAAACAACCCCTACGCAATCCTTTCTATGCCATTGGGTGCATCTCTATTTTGCAAGGGCGAAGCATTTCGGCCGACAATTTATTAGTGAGAATCAGGGATTTACTA
>JAUBOG010000923.1:0-1102 GCA_036700105.1 Microcoleus occultus BM001215583 | reverse complement strand
AGTTTTTGTTAATTCGTGCCTATACTGCGAATGGAGAAAGATTTGCCGATGAAGCTATTGATTACCTTTGCGAACTACCAGCACGAATCCAAACAGGATATACCATTTGTAGCAGTAGTGAAGGAGCTTCCTTCTGGGCCACTCGCCAACTCCTAGAGGCGGTTACTCCAAACGCCTCTAATGGGCATTTAGCAATGCTTGAAACAGAGCTCTTAAACTATTATCCTGAGTGGGAAAAAACAGCTAGTATGTACTCTTATGGTATGTACTCTTATTACGGTCATGCACAGTTTGTTTTGCTAGAAGGTATCAATTCCTCTCGGCGCTCAGAGTCAGCTACCCGTCGGTTACAAGAATGGCAGCGAAAGTTTAGTAAACAGTCAGTAGAAGCGCCGAAGCCAATGGTGGCAAGTTTCGTTGGTTCTCCCATACCAGAATCGGCTACACAGAAGATGACTGATGAACAGTGGTTGAGAGCAATTCAGCGCTATGACAAGCATGGCTTGGATTCCTACAAAGACTACTCTTTTGCAGGTGGGGCAAGCCAGTTATCACATCTTCTAGAAAGGCAAGTGAAGATTGAACCCAAACGTTTTGCTGCATTAGTTAGCCAGTTTCCAGATAACACAAATTCATCTTACTTTGATGCAGTTTTACGCGGTATTGCAGAAGTTGAGCTAGATATTGAGACTGCTTTTTTCGTATGTCAGCGTTGCCACCAATTACCCAATCATCCTTGTGGTCGTTGGATTTGTTGGCTGATTGGAAAATTAGCTGATTTACTCTGGTCTGAAAAGGCTTTTGATATTGTAACTTGGTATGCCTTAAACGACCCTAATCCCCAACAAGAGTCTTGGCGCACTGAGACTTCCAACGGACAGGTTTACTACGGTGGTGATATTTTTAGTGCTGGAATTAATTCGACACGAGGTAGTGCTGTAAGTGCAATTGCCCAACTAATTTTTGCGGATAAAAATCGCGCCTCTTATTTTCAACAATCTCTGCAACAGATAGTTCAAGACTCTTCGATTGCTGTTAGATCCTGTGTGGCTCAAGCACTAACAGCAATGTTGAATTATGACCGAGACTTAGCTGTCAGCTT
>JAUBOG010000922.1:0-1104 GCA_036700105.1 Microcoleus occultus BM001215583 | reverse complement strand
AGGGAGATTGAGGCAACCATACCTCACCGGAGAGGCAACCATACCTCTCCAACCCCGAAAGGGGATTCTCTTACGGTTGAAACCGCCCGTGTTGTTTACCTCTCAGGGCTAAAGCCGCTGAATTTCCCACTTACCGAGAGTTTTTATGAGCATCAATTTAGCGACCAAATTGCGTGAGGGAACCAAAAAATCCCACTCGATGGCAGAAAATGTCGGTTTTGTCAAGTGCTTTTTAAAAGGCGTTGTAGAAAAAACTTCTTACCGGAAGCTAGTAGCAAACCTCTACTTTGTCTATTCGGCAATGGAAGAGGAAATGGAACGCCAAAAGCAGCATCCGGTTGTTTCAAAAATTTACTTTTCCCAGTTGAATCGGAAACAAAGCTTAGAACAAGATTTGTTTTACTACTACGGTGCCAATTGGCGCGAACAAGTAACTCCGTCAGCTTCAGCAAAAGCTTACATTCAGCGCATTCACGAAATTTCTGCATCAGCACCGGAACTATTAGTTGCTCATTCTTACACTCGCTACCTCGGCGATTTATCCGGCGGACAAATCCTCAAGGGAATTGCCCAGCGCGGGATGAATCTTACCGATGGAGAAGGTACTGCTTTCTATGAATTCCAGGATATTCCTGATGAAAAAGAATTCAAAGCTAACTACCGTCAAGCAATGAACGAATTGCCGATCGACGAAGCCACAGCAGAGCGAATTGTGGACGAAGCTAATGCAGCTTTTGGCATGAACATGAAGATGTTTATGGAATTAGAAGGCAATTTAATTAAAGCTGTCGGTCAAATGCTGTTCAATACCCTGACGCGGAAGCGCGGCGCAGGCAGTACCGAATTGGCTACTGCTGATTGAGCCAACACCCATTGGCAATAACTTGAGCCTCGTTTAAGAGGAAAATCTTAAATCCTGGGGGTTTGATGGCTGCTTTTACAGTCACCAAAGCTCCGGGATTTTGCATGGCGGGCGATCGGCTTTTTAACTCATATCATTTCCGGTTGCATCGGAATTAATATTACCCGAAATCAGGACACGGCTTTTGGCATTACTCACAAGTTAAGCTAAAAGCACTATTGTCAATGAGTAAAATTACTCAT
>JAUBOG010000144.1:0-13450 GCA_036700105.1 Microcoleus occultus BM001215583 | reverse complement strand
GGGCAATGTGGGGTCCCAGTAGGGTGCGCATTGCGCACCGGTGCGCATTGCGCACCCTACTTCGCTAATGATTAATGACTGCTGACCATTTCCTTTGTGCTTTCCGCAGCCAGCGCTGATACTTGCTGGCTAATGGGAATCTCTATCACAAACTCTGCACCCTCCCCAGGAACGGAAATACACTGCAATTTGCCTCGGTGTTTTTCGACGACTATTTGATAGCTAATTGACAGTCCCAATCCGGTGCCTTTGCCGACTGGTTTAGTCGTAAAAAATGGATCGAATAAGTTGCGAATTACTTGTTGATTCATTCCCATGCCGTTGTCGGCAATCCGAATTGATACTGTGTGGGAATTCACGATGCTGGTGCTAATTGTAATTGTATTTGGGCAAGCATATATCTCTTTTGCAGAACGCTTGGTGTTGTATTCTTCTAGGGCATCGATCGCATTTGCGACAATATTCATAAAGACTTGATTTAGCTGTCCTGCATAGCACTCGATTTTTGGAAAGTGACCGTATTCTTTGATAATTTGAATGGCTGGGCGAGCATCAGTAGCTTTCAGGCGGTGTTGTAAAATCAGTAAAGTGCTCTCGATTCCTTCGTGAATATCGACTCGCTTCATCTGTGCTTCGTCGAGCCGGGAAAAGTTGCGCAAGGATACCACTAAGTCGCGGATGCGATCGGCTCCTACTTTCATTGATTCCAAAATCTTGGGGAAGTCTTCTATTAAGAAGTCGATTTCTATTTCTGCGGCTAATTCTGCTATTTCGGGTACGGGATTTGGGTAATTTTGCTGGTAAAGTTGCAGCAATTCTAGCAAGTCTCTGGCTGATTGAGTGGCGTGGGTGATGTTGCCGTAGATGAAGTTGATCGGGTTGTTAATTTCGTGGGCGACTCCGGCAACTAGCTGTCCGAGAGAGGAGATTTTTTCGGTTTGAATTAGTTGAGTTTGAGTTTCGTGCAAGTCGCGGAAGGCTTTTTCGAGCTGGGCTGCTTGCGATCGATATTGGGCTGCTGACTGCTTTAGCGCTTCCAAAACTTGGACTCGATCGCTAATATCCGTATGAGTGCCCACCCATTCGCGAATGCTGCCGTCTGCTGCTAAAACTGGGACTGCGCGCACCCAGAAGTGTCTGTAGCTGCCGTCTGCGGCCCGCAAGCGGTGTTCGATTTCATAGAGGTTTTTGGTTTCGACTGCGCGCATCCAAGCTTGCAGCGTCAGATCGCGATCGTCTGGGTGAACTGCCGAAAACCAGTTGTCTGTGGCTTCCTCCAAGCTTTGACCTGTATATGCCATCCAGTCTGCAGGCGCGATCGGCTTTCCCTGTGCGTCTGTCATCCATACGAGTTGCGCGGTAGCAGCGATCAGCGATCGGTATCTTTGCTCGCTCAGACGCAGGGCTTTTTCGGCACCGAAGCGATCGCTGATGTCGCGGGCGATCGTCGAAATGTATGCGAGTTCGCCGCCCGGTGCTTCGTGGGAAATGATGACTTGGCTGACGGGAATTTCGAGGCCCGATGCTGAGACGAGGGCTGTTTCTCCCGTCCAAACGCCGCCGGCAATAGCGGTGGCGATCGCTTGTTTCAATGTGCTGCGGGCTGACGCTGCCGAGAATTCTGCAATTTGCCGATCGGATATATCTTCATTTTCGTCTATACCCACCATTTTTCTGCCTGCTTTGTTGATGTAAACAGCGCGTCCTTCGATGTCGCTGATTCCGACAAAATCCGGCGTTGCTTCCAGAATTGCGGCCAGACTTTTATTGGCGATTTCGGCTTGTTTGCGATCGGTAATATCCCGCGCGACGGTAACTATACCGCCGATCTTGCCTTGCCCGTCCCGGTAAGCGTTTTTTGTAGAAAGAAATGTCCGCAAATTTCCTTGAACTGGCAGTTCTTCTTCGGTGATTTGAATTTTTCCCGCTGTCACGATCTGGCGGTCGCTTTTCCTAATTTTATCCGCAATTTCCGGCGGAAATAACTCGCTGTCATCTCTGCCGATAATCTCGTCAAAAGACTTGCCAATTATGGTAGCTCCCGCAGCGTTTAACATCATGTAGCGACCCTCAATATCTTTGACAAATAGAGCGGTCGGCGTACTGTTGATGACTGTCAGCAACAAATTGTAATTTTTTTGGAGTACCAGCTCTGTTGCTTGAGATTCGAGAATTTTATGCTGCAATTGTTCGTTAGCTAGTTGCAGTTGGAAAGTCCGTTTTTCAACTTGAGTTTCTAAGTCTGATTTCGCTTTTCTGAGTCCCACTTCCGCTCGATAGCGCTTCCGGTCTGCGGTACAGAGAGTTTTCGCATTCTGCCAAATCAGAAATGTAAAAATAATTACATTTAATACACTTAACAGCGATATTCCTACCTCCGGCGTGTAGGCTTGCCACCGCTCTCCGGAGATGATGAAATAACCCACTAAAGGCGGGATAATTATTGCCTGCGGCAACAAGCGCCTCGCCATGATTCCGCCCGCGCGATCGCTCGCAATGACTGCGATCGCTCCTCGCTCTGGACTGGCAAATAAAATGCCACAGCTCAGCAGCATGAATGCTGCGGACGTGTGCAAAGCCATTCCTGTATGAGTACCAATTGTGTAAAAGAAAGCTTTGCCGTAGATGTAGCCGATCGAGCCCAGAAATGCAATTAAAAATGCACAGCAGGTTAAAATTTGAACCTGCAGGTATTTGGGGCGCTTTACTGACAGCAGCAGCAGGGCTGTTCCCAACAGCAAGAAAGCAGCAGCAGTATTCGGCGCCATGCGTCCCGGTGCTGAGGGGCTTGTCAAGATTGAATAGTCTTTAAATAGCAGTTGGTCAATGCCTAAGTTTAAATTAAAGCTATATTGAACTAGGGTAATGAGGCTAATTAATACAATTAAAAATGAACAGGTAAAAATTAAAAATTTATCGATTTTTTGATGCTTTATCGTTGTTGATTTGGCGCGCCGACGCTGTTGGAGGAGCAGAGAAAACCCGCCTAAAATAAAGCAGATTGCTGTATTGGCTTTCATGCTCACCAGTCCGGGCAAAATGCTCTTTAAAATTTCCAGATCGAAGATCCAACCCAAAATGACTGTACAGCCGATCGCGATTACTGCCATACCAGCTTTTTTGGAAAAAGACTGGAGTGCAGCAATTGGGGTTGAGGGCGGCTGTATTTGCGGCGATCGTTCCAAAATTTCCAATTTCTCGCTCCCTCAAAATAGGTGGGCTTCTAGGTATCCAAGGTAACAATAATTACTCTACTTATTTTGTGGTCAACTATACAAAGGTGCTTAAGATATTGTTAAAAATGCTGACCATAAAATACTAATTATTTTATCTAATTTGAGAGAGAGCGTCAATCGATTTTAGATTTTAGATTTTAGAAAGCCACCCCGCTGAGGATGTGGGAAATTCACGCGCGATCGAAGCTATCCCGTTCTCCGAAGGAGTTCCCAAAGGGTAGGGAATCACCCTCCCTCATCCGCAATGCAGAGTATTTTTACTCAGTTGTTCGAGGGGTAATGGTAGCGGATTAGATAAGACTCGGCGGTTGAAACCGCTCCTTGTCAAACAAAGTCCACCTGCGCGGACTCAAGAGGGGATATTAAAGTCCGAGTTGTTAACAGTTAATTGTCAACTGTCAACTGTCAATTGTCAACTGTTGAAGTGCTTCCAAAGCTTCGGTTGCTGAGGGGTAACGCTGGGGGAAAGCATACAGCACCATCTGGTCTAAAACGCGAGCAAACTCCGGGGTGACAGTTGCATTTTTCTGCCAGATCAGATTGCCTAAATTATCAACTCTGAGTTGTTTGGGCCGCATCCCTGTCAAGGCTTGAATGCCGATGATCCCGACAGCATAGATGTCGCTGCAAAATTTCGGTGTACCCATCGATTGTTCGGGGGGAATGTAGTCTTGCTGAGTACCGCCGCGCGATCGCGTGTTGCCGGTGCCGCTTTGCGAGGTGTTGATTTCTTTAACGGCCCCAAAGTCAATTAAGACAATCTTGCTGTCAGATGTGCGCCTGATTAAGTTTTGAGGGTGCACGTCGCGGTGAATTACATCTTGTTTGTGAACGAAGACAAGCACTTGCAAAATATCTTTCAACAAGGCAATAACTTGATGTTCTTCCCAGGGTTTACCTTCGATTAGTTCTTGATACAGTGGTTGTCCTTCGATGAATTGATAGACTAAATAAAAATATCCATCTTCTTCAAAGCGAGCTAACAATTCTGGTATGCGATCGTGTTGGCCCAGTCGATATAAAACCCGCGTTTCTCGATCGAATAAATGGCTGGTTCTTGCAGACTGGCTTTTCAGGCGCTTGACGAGACACAAAGGTCGATCGGGCAAATTTTCATCTTCAGCGAGATAGGTGTCGCTGTACTCGGTGCTCACCAAATGTTCTCTGATTCGGTAACGCATCCGCAGCAGCTTTTGCAAGATCGGATCGACAGATTTAGCTGGTTGCGTGCCTTTTTCTACAGCTCTCATGATACAGTCCCAAAGATTTGCTCCGACTACTCTTTCTTCTTGTCCAATAATTTCTGCTTGCTTCAGTACCTTGGTGAGGTCTTTCCACAAGTTGTAGCCGACATACCGCCCCAGGTAGCCCACTGTGTACCCGCGGGCGATCGGATCGTTTTGCTGAATTTCTTGGTACGTCAAACCCGCTACAACGCCTTTAATTATCGACTGCTGCAACCGACTCAGGTTTTTTTTCCTTTGTTCGCATACCAGGTTATCCAAAAAGATTATTGCTTCTTCTACCGTCATAGCTTCATATTTTAAGTAATTTGTACAGGAGGTATACATTTCTTGACCCCTAGATTTCTGTTACGTATGATTTAACTTGACTTTGATAGCTTTGTCTACTGATTGAAATATATTTTTATAAATATGACTTTTATGACTTTAAGTTATGACTTTTATGAATTGACACTATCTACAGTTGCGATTATTCTATCGATTACAAGTTTTCACTAGGGAATATATTCCCAAATTAGCACGTTGCAAATTTGACTCTACCCAATTCAAGCAAAATATTTAAAGGTGTATCATGGCAAACTCAATCACTCAGACAATTACAAGGTCGATCGCATTTATCGACAGCGCCGTACCCGAATCCCAAGTCTTAGCCAACGCTATCCACCCAGAAACCGAAGTCATTCAACTAAATGCCCGTCGCAGCGGTGTCGCACAAATTGCCGAAGCCTTACAAAATCGTAGCGTCTTAGCGATTCACATAATTTCCCACGGAGCACCGGGCTGCTTGCAATTGGGAAGCAGCAAACTGAATGCAGATAGCATTGAGTGCGATCGTACTTCCTTACAGCAGTGGTTTGCGACACCAATTAGTGCGAAAAATCCGCAATTCTCAAGCCCTACGGCAGAAAAGATTCAACCAGAAATTCTGCTTTATGGCTGCGAAGTAGCAGCAGGCGACACAGGTATTGCCTTTGTCAAAAGGCTGAGCGAATTAACTGGGGCTAGTGTTGCCGCCTCCCAGAATCTGACAGGAAATGCAGCCAAAGGTGGCGACTGGGAACTCGAAATCACCACCGGAAAAATCAAAACACCTTTAGCATTGAAACCAGAGGTATTGGCGACTTACACCCACGTTCTCTCAATATTTAAAGTTAATGACTACGATCCAGGCATCTACGTCACCAATATCACGCCCGGAGACTTTAACGGTGATGGTAAGCCTGATATAGCCACGATGGATAGTTCATCAAACAACATTAGCATTTTCTTTGGAGATGGCAAAGGCAGCTTTAACCCCGGACCAAAAACTAATTTAGGAGTAGTCCCTTACGACTTTTTGGTAGGAGAATTTAATGGTGACAGCAACTTGGATTTAGGTCTTAATAACTATGGTACTAAAAACTTTTCTGTATTATTGGGAGATGGAAAAGGCAACTTTATTTCAGCCAACAACTTGGCTATTAGTTCTTCTGGAACTTACTATAATTGGGAAGATTTTAATGGAGATAAAAAGTTTGATTTAGTTACTCTTAACTCTACCTCTAACAACATATCCGTATTCTTTGGAGATGGCAAGGGTGGCTTTGGAACACCCACTAATTTTAGTGTGGGAACATATCCAAACACAATGGTTATGAAAGACTTTAACGGCGATAGCAAGCTCGATTTAGCAATTACGAACCAGAAATCTAATAATATTTCCATACTGTTGGGAGATGGCAAAGGCAGTTTTGGCAAAGCCATGAACTTTGAGGTAGGAAAATCCCCCAGTTTTATAGATGCGGGAGACGTGAACAACGACGGCAAGCTTGACTTAGTAACTAGCAATCAGGACTCTAACAGTCTTTCTATTTTATTGGGAGATGGCAAGGGCAGCTTTGGTTCTACCGTCAGTGCTTATGGAGGAGTCAGCCCTGCGGAAGTTCGCATCGCAGACTTTAATGCGGATAAAAAACTTGATTTAGTAGTTTCTAATATCAATTCAAGCATCATTTTGTGGGGAGATGGTACGGGTGGCTTCAACACTTACGATGATATTCCCTACACTGGTCTAAACTCTACTAGAATAGAGCTTAACGTAGTAGACCTTAATGCAGACAACCAGGCTGATATAATTGGCAACAGCGGTGGCAATATCAAGGTTTTGCTGAACAATCCAGAAACTGACACTCCAACACCAACTTCAACTCAAACACCAACTCCAACATCGATACTAACACCAACTTCAACACTAACACCAACATCGATACTAACACCAACACCAACTCCGATACCAACTCCAACTCCAACTCCAACTCCGACACCAACTCCGACACCAATCAGGCCAACACCGATACCTGGAGTGGCAGGGATTATTATTAATCCGACATCAGGATTAGTAACTACAGAAACAGGTGGCACAGACAAATTCACCATCAAACTCAAAACTCAACCCACTGCGGATGTCAGAATTGATTTGCGTAGTAATAATGTCGCAGAGGGAGTAATCTCTTCGCAAACTGTTACATTCAATTCTACTAATTGGAATCAAACGCAGACAGTAACGATAACAGGTGTTGATGACCGTGTAGCTGATGGGAATAAAAATTATACCATTGTTACTGCACCTGTTGTCAGTACCGATCGCAATTATTCTGGATTAAACGCAGCCGATGTCACCGTTACCAATAACGATAACGAGCCATCAACTACTACTAACTCTAATAGTGGATCTAATCTGAACCTTTCCGCCGAAGAGGAAGCTCTGATTTTTGAAGCGATCGCAATACCTCTCATTTTGGCCGACTTTCGAGACGATTACTTATTTAGAAACTTAACCTTTCAAACTAACGGTGATTTAACATTAGGTGCCTACGGTCCAGTTCTCGTAGGTGGACTTTATGACGGCTATATTTCCGGCGCAACTGTCTTTTTAGATGCCAACAAAAATGGCGTCAAAGATGCCGACGAACCATCAACTACTTCTGACTCCAATGGTAAATATAGTCTCCCGATTACCTTGGAGACTTTCGACAAAAATAAAAATGGGCAAATTGATTCAGAAGAGGGCAATTTAGTTGCTTTTGGTGGGACGGATACTGCGACAGGCTTGCCTCTGGCTACTCCTCTTTCTGCACCTGGTGATGCCACATTTGTGACTCCATTAACCAGTTTGGTAACTGATTTGATGGCTGGGGGAATGTCGCAAACTGAAGCTGAGTCAAAGGTTAAATCTTCTCTGTCTATTCCGGCGGGAGTTGATTTACTGGACTTAGATGCGATCGCCTCTACGACCAAAAACGAGCCTGGTGGTGTCGAAACTCTAGTCGCCACGACAAAAGTCCAAAATATCATTGTCCAAACCAGCAGCTTAATAGACGGTGCATCTACGGCGGATAATGGTGCAATTACCAAAGCCGTTGTTGCAGCAATTAACAGTAAAATCAAATCCGGTGGTTCCTTGGATTTGAGCGATGCGACACAGGTAGAAGGCATTATCCAGCAATCTGTTGCTAACGTCAAACAAGGTGATAGCAATCTCAACACCCAAAAACTTTCCGAGATTACCCCGCAAGCTGCGAAGGTAATGGCTGAGGCAAATCAAAACACGGATAATGTTAAATCTAAGTTTTTGCCTGAGTTTATTCCCTCGGAAATTGGTAAAGTCCAAAAGGTGGCTTTGGGTGAAAGCTCGATCGCACTTTCCTCTGCCGCCGCAGGTACAAAACCAATCGCACAGGTAGTTTCCGAAAATACTGGCGAATCTTTAACTGCCAAAATTCAAGGCACTCCAGCACCGACTCAACCCGCTATTCCGATTGTTACAGGTGATATTATTGAAGTTATCAATACTCCTGAACTTCTCGGTGATGACGGCAAAAATCTGGTCGGTACTGATGATAATGATACTTTCTTAGGCGGCAGCGGTAACGATTTTATCAGCGGCAGAAAAGGCAGTGATTCCCTCGATGGTGGCGCTGGTGATGACAGCATATACGGTGGCCGAGGACTCGATACACTGACAGGTAGCAGTGGTGATGATATCCTATTTGGAGGCCGCGATGCTGACAGTTTGGATGGCGGTGCAGGTAATGACAGTTTGTACGGTGGTTTGGGTGATGATTTCCTCAGTGGCGAAAATTGGAATGATTTTCTGACAGGAGGCGCTGGGGGCGATCGCTTTTTGTTGAGTCAAGGTATCGGTTCGGATACAATCGTTGATTTTGAGCTTGGTATCGATAAATTTGCGCTAAATAACGGTTTGACTTTCCAGCAGTTAGAAATTAGTCAAACTTCAGGAGGAACGTTGTTGAAAGTTATATCAACTGGTCAACTTTTGGCAACAGTCACCGGGTTGAATAGTTCGATTACTGGCTCGGATTTCGTGTTGCTGTAGATTCATTTTTTGAGATTCCCTACTTTTTCAAGAAGTGGGGAATCTCGAAACTACGATTTTTTCTGGATGATTTAACCGCAGAGGGCGCAGAGAGCGCAGAGTAGTAGAAGAGAGAGATAGATAATATTAAAAAGCAAGAAGGAAGTTCGGCAACGGATTCTGTAACGGATGTAACGGATGTAACGGATGGAATTCCGATGGAAGTCGGAAGAAGGAAGAATGAAGAGGGAAGAAGGAAGAGGGAAAAAGGAGAGAATTGAAGAGAGGGGGAAATGGCTATTAATGCCTAATTCCTAATGCCCAATGCCCGATTCCCAATGCCCAATTCCCAACTACTTAATCTTGTTCACGTAACCCCACAAACTGTAATCGCGGCTCAGCCAACCCCGGAAAAAAGCCATTTGACTCGGGTCTTCTTGCACTCGTTTGTAGCGGTAAATAATCCGTTCGTTAATCATTTGCAGCGCCGTATTTTTGTTATTACCAGTTTTTAGTGCATCCCTGGTGCGCGCGTCAAAAACGCCGGTTTGCGGCAATCCTAAAGCTTGCTGGAGAAATGTAATAGAATTGTTAATGCCAAAATTAACAGCAGTGTCAAACATGACGATCGCCAATGCAGGCTGCATCGTCCCGGAAAGGCTCGAATCCCAGTAATATTTATAAATTTCTAAGAGCTCTGCTTCCGACATCTGCGTCACGTCGAGGGGCGGCAGCCCGCGACTGTAGCGGTAGGAGTTGTATTCTGTTTGCAGGATGCCCCGATAAGTTCTGCCGCCCTTATCTGCGGGGTGATTGCTGAATCCGCCCTCAAAATATAGGGTGAAATAAAGCGCTGTTTGAAATAATTTCTGCCGAAAGCTTGCTGTCTGCTGCTGCGCGAAAGTCTTTTGGGCAAAGGGCAAGGGGATTGCCAAGGCTAACAAGAGTATCCCCAGCAGGAGGTTTGGTTTCCACTTGATGTTATGTTGGCGCTGTGTCGCTTGCTTCTGGCTCATAAATTCTCTGTGACGATCGCCCGTAGTTCCGCTAAAACTGCTACTCTGCAAAATAATCTAGATTCAACCTTTAACTTGATAGCACAGATAGGCCGCCAAATGAATTCCGATTTTCGCAACCAATCCGAAACACCCAAATTTGAAGATGCTGCATCGCTGACTGTCGTTGCAGAAACCTATTACTCCCAAGGCAATTTAGCAGCAGCCGACGCTGCTTGCCGCCAAGCTCTGGAATTGCAACCGGATTGGGCGGCGGCTTACGTGACAATGGGCAACGTGCAGCAAGCAAGCGGGCAAATTGAGGAAGCGATGCGGTTTTATTCCGAGGCGATCGCCCTGAATCCCGATTTTGCTGAGGCTTATGCTAATTTAGGCAGTATGCTCTACAAACAAGGGCGTTTGGTAGAGGCGATTGTCAATTATCAAAAGGCGATCGAACTCAAACCAACTTTGGCTGCTGCTTACTGGAATTTGGCAGGGGCGCTGAAGCAGCAGGGGCAGCCGGAGGCAGCGGTAGCATACGAGCAAAAAGCTCTCGAACTCAATCCCCATCTGGCTCAGGTAGATTTTCACATAAATTTAGGCGATAAATTAGCGCGGCAGGGGAAGTTAGATGAGGCTGTGGCTGCATGGCAGCGGGCGATCGCCTTCAAACCCGATTTACCCGAAGCGTACTGTCAGATTGGCATAGTTTTGCGCCACCAGGGCAATTTTAAAGACGCCATACCCAACCTGCAAAAAGCCCTAGAAATTAAACCGGATTTTATTGGCGCCCACCAGCATTTGTGCGGCATCCTCAGAGATACCAGCGATTTAGCGGCGGCGCGGCAAGCGGTGCACAAATACAGCCAAATGTGCGCCGAAACCGATCCGATCGTGACGGCGATTTACTTCGTCAGCACCTATCAAGTATCGGGATTGAATCAAATTGCGGGCGATCGGTTTTTAGAACTAGAATTGTACTTGCAGCAAAACTTAGAAACGGCTAGCTCCGTAGAAATTAAATCGCTTTATGCAAATTTCTTATTCAGCACGCCTTATTTGCGAGATGACTTGGCAGCCAACTCGAAACTTTACAGATTAATTGCCGAAAAGTACATCGAAAAATGTATCAAACCGAATTTTTCTCAACCCGCAAATTACAGTTTAAAACCCAAACCGCCAGCGGGCAAGTTAAAAATCGGGTTTTTGTCCAATCACTTCAGCCGCCATTCTGTAGGTTGGTGCAGCGCTGACATCATGCGCGAATTGTCCGAGATCGCGCCCGATTTGTATTTGTACGCTTCCGAAAGAATTGTTGCGGACGATCGCACTCAGAAATTTGAAAGTCTCGGCAAAATGACTTATCCGAAAACTTACCCGAACGGACTTGCCAATTCCGCAGAAATTGCCGCCCAAATTCAGCAAGATGAATTAGACGTTTTAGTCGATTTAGATTCTCTCAGCGTACCAGTTCATGCGGACATCCTCTACCAAAAACCCGCGCCTGTTTGCGTTTCTTGGCTCGGATTCGATGCTCCTTACATCTCGAAGGAAAATTACTTTCTTACAGACTGGCACTCGCACCCAGTCGGCAGAGAAAAATATTATGACGAGCAGCTAATTAGGATGCCGGATTCGTTTGTAGCGGTGTCAGGTTTTCCGAGGTATGCTGTCGATCGGGTGCTATTGAGAAAGTCGAACCGGATCGGTTTGGATCAGATAGTTTACCTGTGCGTTGCTCCCGGCAGAAAATTCAATCGCGAGTTAGTAAGAGCACAAGTTGCCATTCTCAAACAAGTGCCGAACAGTATCTTAATTCACAAAGCTTTAGGCGATGCTGCGGTGTTTGAGGCTGCGTATCACCAAGCTTGCGAAGCTGAAGGAGTTAGCCGGCACCGCATTAAGTTTTTGCCGAGGGTTGCTACGGAGGAAGAGCACAGAATTGTCTATTTGCTGGCGGATGTTTTGTTAGATTCTTATCCTTATAACGGAGGGACTCACACTTTAGAGGCTTTGTGGTTTAATTTGCCGGTTGTGACTCGTACCGGAGAGCAGTTTTTGTCGAGAATGGGTTATTCGTTTTTGCAGGCTTTGGCAATTGAAACCGGTGCGGCTTGGTCTTGGGCGGAATATGTAGATTTGGGTGTAAAATTGGGCAAGGATGGTGAATTGAGACACGCCATTAAAGCGCAGTTGGTGAAATCTAAAGATGCCGCAAATTTGTCGCCGCTGTGGAATCCGAAAAAGTTTGCAGGTGATATGTATGCGGTGTTTGAAAAACTGTGTAAAAATAGGATAAATGCTGGCTAGGGACTGCTGACTAATGACTGCTGACTAAGGACTAATGACTAAGGACTAATGACTTCAACACTGCCAACAATTAAGTTTTTGAAACAGCCGACTTCCGAAGCTTGGATCGAACAGTCGATCGCCCATTTGGATGCAATTTTATTAGATCATTCTCACTGCGAGCGGAAAGCGGCGGGAGTAGCGTTAAATTTGATGTTTCGCTACCCAGCGCGGGAAAAATTGGTGAGGATGCTAACGGCGATCGCCCGGGAAGAATTAGAGCATTTCGAGCAAGTCAACCAGCGCCTAGAAGAGCGCGGCATCGCTTTGGGCCCTTTGGCGGCGCCTCCCTACGGCGCGGGTTTGTCGGCCCAAATTCGCAAGCAGGAACCGGAGAGACTTTTGGATTCTTTGCTGGTTTCTGGTTTGATAGAAGCTAGGAGTCACGAAAGGCTGGGGCTGCTGGGCGATCGCTGTCCCGACGCCCAATTAGCTAAGTTTTACCGCAGTTTGATGGCCTCGGAAGCGCGCCATTACGGGGTATATTGGATTTTGGCAACAACTTATTTCGATCGCTCTGCGGTGATTGAGAGGCTAGAGGAATTATCATTGGTAGAGAGCGAGTTGCTGGCAACTCTTTATCCTGAACCGAGAATTCACAGTTAAAATTTAGGTGCATTTAAAGACTGTAAAATATAAAAAATCAGTAGATTTACAGTTGCTAAAGTCAAAAAATAAATAGTAAGTTGCAACAACCAATGAACACCAAATATCAGAATTTTTTAGTTCGTTCCTGGGAAACGCGCGATCGGGCTGAGGCGTTTAATTTGATTCGAGATGTTTTAGTAGAATACGGTTTAATCTGCGAGCCTTTCGGTGCCGATCGAGATGTCTACGATGTAGAATTGCATTATCAGAAAAAGGGCGGCGAATTTTGGGTGGTGGAGCGGCAAGGAGAAATAGTGGGTACTGCCGCGTACTATCCGATCGAACGCGGGAATAATGCTGTGGAAATCCGCAAAATGTATATTTTGCCAGCAGCAAGGAGACAAGGTTTGGGGAAATTTTTACTGCAAGAATTGGAAAGTAAAATAGTGGCTCGCGGCTTTGAGGAAATCTGGATCGAAACTGCTAGCGTTCTTAAAGAAGCTGTTAAAATGTACGAAAATAACGGATATGTACCGACAACGGGGGTGGAGACGCAAAGGTGCGATCGGGTTTACGTAAAATGTCTGGGTATGAAAAAGCTATAATTAATAAAAATTACACGCTAATAAGCTGTCACGCATTTAAATTGCATATTCAGGGCGGGCGGGACGCCCACCCCAC
>JAUBOG010000921.1:0-1110 GCA_036700105.1 Microcoleus occultus BM001215583 | reverse complement strand
TTCGGTAGTAAATCCCTGATTCTCACTAATAAATTGTCGGTCGAAATGCTTCGCCATTGCCAAATAGAGATGCACCCAGTAGTCAGTAGTCATTAGTCAGAGAGAAGAAAGCTTTTGCTGCTTCAGCTAATTTAATCACAATCCAGGTTGAATTCTGTCAACGGACAACGGACAACTCTCAACTGACAACGGACAACGGACAACTCGCAACTGACAACTCTCAACCGTCAACTCTCAACTGCTTTGTCTCGATCGACTTTTCGAGCAGCCCCAATCACTAATTAAGCATATACACTTAAAGTAGACGGTGATATTTAAGCTCAAGAGGTAATTTGAGGAGAGATCGCTCAAATCACAGTCAGCCACCAGGGAAATTAAATTCTGAAATAGATCGAGGCTGTAACTGACGTTATCAAGTGAATTATTATTATGGTTGGACTCCTAGCCGCGCTCTCTGCGTCTGCGGCAGGGGGTATGAGAATTGCCCTGCCCCTGCTGTTAATTGGTTTGTTGCGGATTGACAAACTTTGGTCGGAAATACCTTTGTTGTCTGGGATTCATCCCCAAGTCGCCCTCGCAATTTTGGTAAGTTGGTCGCTTTTCGAGTTATTTGCTTCTAAAACCTTTGCGGGACTGCGGGTATTGCAAATGGTGCAAATTATTTTCAGTCCCGTTGTCGGAGCAATTATGGGAATTGCGATCGCGCAGGTAAGCCCCATAGACGAAGTTATTACTCATCCTTGGATGCTGTGGATTATTGGTGTTGTCGGAGGTTTGTTGGCTTTTGTGCTGCAACTGGTACAAGCAGGATGGATTTATCGGCTGAGGGGTTTGCCGATTTGGATGATTTTCCTCCAAGATTTTCTGTGTATTTCCTTGGTGTTGTTTGCCTTTGACGCCCCGCGGCAAGGAGGGTTGATTGCTATGCTGCTGTTGTGGCTGGCAATTCGCAGTTCTAAAGAGTGGTACCGCTGGTACAGGAGTCAGGGAATAGCGGGCGATCGGGGAAATCCCCGCCGAAATAAACGCGATCCTGATTAATTTAGTCAGTAGTCAGTAGACCTCTTGCTCTCGTCAAATTCACCCCCCGCGAGTCCCCCCTTATTAAGG
>JAUBOG010000143.1:13269-13548 GCA_036700105.1 Microcoleus occultus BM001215583 | reverse complement strand
GGGGAGATAGGGGGAGGGGGAGAGAGGGGGAGATTGGGAGATTGGGAGAGGGGGAGAGACGCTCAGAAACGCGGTTTCTGGGAAAAATATTAGTCAATCGATAGGGTAAGGTGCGCAGTGCGCACCCTACAGACTAATCACTCAGATAGGGTAAGGCGTGCACTGCACACCCTACAGACTAATCACTCATGACTCATGACTGAAAACTACATCATGCCCATGCCGCCCATGCCGCCCATGCCGCCCATGCCGCCCATGCCGCCCATGCCGCCCATGCCG
>JAUBOG010000143.1:0-13169 GCA_036700105.1 Microcoleus occultus BM001215583 | reverse complement strand
CCCATGTCGCCCATGTCACCGCCGCCTGCTTTTTTCTTCTCGGGTTTTTCGACAATCACTGCTTCAGTGGTCAACACCATACCAGCAATGGAACCTGCATTTTGCAAAGCCGATCGCACAACCTTAGCCGGGTCAATAATCCCGGCGGCAATCATATCTTCGTACACGTCGGTGAGAGCGTTGTAGCCGAAGTTTAACTCGCTGCCGCGCACGCGCTCGATCGCGATCGAACCTTCAACGCCGGCATTATCAGCGATTTGACGCAAAGGCGCTTCCAAAGCTTTCGCCACCAAGTCAGCGCCTACTTGCTCTTCAGCGTCTAAAGTATTTCGGATCGCATCTATCTTGCCAATCAGGTGAATCAGCGTCGTGCCGCCTCCGGCGACGATACCTTCTTCCACAGCAGCTTTAGTAGCGTTGAGAGCATCTTCAATCCGCAGTTTGCGGTCTTTGAGCTCGGTTTCGGTAGCTGCGCCTACTTTAATTACAGCGATACCGCCAGCGAGTTTGGCAATGCGTTCGGTCAATTTTTCTCGATCGTAGTCGGAATCCGTCGCTGCTAGCTGCTTGCGGATTTGCTCGATCCGTGTTTCCACGTCACCTTTGTGTTCGTCGCCAGAAACAATGATCGTGTTTTCTTTGTCGATCGTAATTTTGCGGGCGGTACCGAGCATTTCTAGCGTTGCGGTATCGATGCTGAGTCCGACTTCTTCGGAAATCAGTTGGCCGCCGGTGAGAACGGCGATATCTTGAAGCATAGCTTTGCGGCGCTCGCCAAATCCGGGAGATTTGGTAGCTGCGATGTTCAACACGCCGCGGGCTTTGTTGATGACCAAAGTTGCCAAAGCTTCGCCTTCAATATCTTCGGCGATAATTACCAGCGGTTGACCGGTGCGGGCGATTTTTTCGAGAACTGGGACTAATTCTTGAATCGAGCTAATTTTTTTGTCGGTAATCAGGAGGCGAGCGTTTTCGTACTCAACTTCCATGCGATCGGTGTTGGTAACGAAATAGGGAGAAAGATATCCGCGATCGTACTGCATCCCTTCGACAACTTCCAACTCTGTGGTCAGAGATTTCGACTCTTCTACAGTAATCACGCCGTCTTTGGTGACTTTTTCCATTGCTTGAAAAATCATTTGGCCGACTTCTTCGTCGTTACCGGCGGAGATAGTGGCGACCTGAGCAATGGCCGAGCCTTCGACGGGTTTCGCCAATTTTTCGATTTCCAGCACCAAGTGGGCGATCGTTTTTTCAATACCCCGGCGCAGCGCGACTGGATTTGCGCCTGCTGCGACATTCTTCAAACCTTCGCGGATCAGGGACTGAGCGATCACCGTCGCGGTTGTGGTGCCGTCGCCTGCGATATCTTTAGTTTTGGAGGCGACTTCTTGAATTAAGCGAGCGCCGGCATTTTCCAGGGGGTCTTCGAGTTCGATTTCCCTAGCAACCGTGATACCGTCGTTAACGATTTGGGGGGCGCCGAACTTCTTTTCCAATAGGACGTTCCGGCCTTTCGGGCCCAAGGTGATGCGGACAGCATCGGCGAGTTGATTTACCCCGCGTTCCAGGGCCCGCCGAGATTTGTCGCTAAATGCAACTATTTTGGTCATGTTTGTCTCCTGTTGGTTACATTAGAAATTTAGCACTCTCTGAGGCTGAGTGCTAAGCCGATCGACTTTTGATTGTAACGCCTAGTCCGGTTAAGCTTACCGCAGTAGACCATTCTCCCTGAACAGGCAAGATGCCTGTTCCACAAAAAGTGAATTTTTTTGTGGGGAGTAGGGGTTGGGCATCCAGCCCGCCCTAAAGGCTGAACAGGCAAGATGCCTGTTCCACAAAAAGTGAATTTTTCTTGTGGGGTGGGCATCCTGCCCGCCCTAAAGGCTGAATTGTCTGTATACCCACGAACATACAGATATAATGTGATTTGTCATATTTATTAATCAAATTTCCCCTCTTCCTTATTCCTTTTTCCGACTTCGATCGGACTTTCAGCCGTTACATCCGTTACACTCATCCGTTGCCGAACTTCTACCTATGGCTCGTTATTCTCGACTGCAAAAACTCGGTTCTTATATGCGCCCGCACTGGAAAGCAGCATTCTGGGGCGTGTTTTCCCTATTAATAGTCAATGCTGTGGGCGTTTACATTCCCCTGCTGATTCGCAATGCAGTTGATACTCTCCAAATTGCGACCAAATTCGACCAAGTTTTCAACTACGTAGTGCTGATTCTGCTTCTCGCTTCAATCATGTGGGTAATTCGGATGGTGTCGCGAATTCTGCTGTTTGGCGTCGGGCGTCAAGTAGAATTTGACCTCAAACAGCAAATATTCAATCATTTATTAACATTAGAACCGTCTTATTTTGCTGTCAATACAGTAGGAGATTTAATTAACCGCGCTACTTCCGATTTGGACAATATTCGCCGCTTGGTAGGTTTTGCAGTGCTGAGTTTGGCGAATACAGCATTTGCCTATGCTTTGAGTTTGCCGGTGATGCTGGGAATTGATGTACGCCTGACGCTGCTGGCGATCGCAGTTTATCCTTTAATGCTCGTTTTGGTGCAGTTATTTAGCGACAAACTGCGCATCCAGCAGTTAGCAGTGCAGGAAGAATTATCGGCGATGAGCGATTTGATTCAGGAAGATATGAGCGGGATGTCCGTAATTAAAATCTACGCTCAAGAAGAGAACGAACGCCGAGCTTTTGCTGATTGCAACCAAAAATTGCTGGATGCCAATTTGGAATTAGCACAAACTAGAAACTTTATTTTTCCGCTGCTGGGCGGTTTAGCAAGCATCAGTTTGCTGGTGCTGCTTTCAGCAGGCGGCGGCGCAATTGCTAAGGGCGAAATCAGCATCGGCGATTTTGTGGCGCTGCTGATTTATGTCGAGCGTTTGGTATTTCCGACGGCGCTGTTGGGTTTCACCATTACTGCTTACCAGCGGGGAGAAGTCAGTGTCGATCGCATCGAATCTATCCTAACCGTAGAACCAAAAATTAAGGATGCTTCCGGTGCAGCGGAACTGCCAACTCCAGTAAGCGGCGAAATTTCAGCCCGCCATTTAAATTACACGTATCCCGGCGCTAAGACACCCGCCCTCAAGGATGTTAATTTTACCATAAATCCGGGAGAGACTGTGGCAATTGTCGGGGCGATCGGCTCTGGCAAATCAACTTTAGCTAATGCGGTGCCGCGTTTGCTAGATATCGAGCCCGGTCATTTATTTGTAGACGAACAAGATATTACGCAGGTAAAATTGAGCGAGTTGCGCGGGGCGATCGCCTACGTGCCCCAAGAAAGCTTTTTGTTCGGTACTAGCATCAAGAATAACATCCGCTACGGCAATCCTTTAGCAGAACAGCCGGAGATTGAAGCAGCGGCAAAACAAGCGCAAATCCACCCCGAAATCCTCAATTTTCCGCAGCAGTACAAAACAGTTGTGGGCGAGCGCGGCATCACATTATCCGGCGGACAGCGGCAGCGGACGGCACTTGCTCGCGCTTTGTTAGTTGACGCTCCGGTGTTAATTTTGGATGACGCTCTTTCCAGCGTTGACAATCAAACTGCTAGCGATATTTTGCAGAACTTGGCAACCGGAACCGATCGCAAAACAGTGATTTTTATCTCGCATCAAATGTCGGCGGCTGCTACTGCCGATCGCATTTTCGTGATGGAAAAAGGAGAAATTGTGCAAGTGGGAACCCACAAAGAATTAGTAGCGCAAGCAGGGCTTTATCAGTATTTGTGGAACCAGCAAAAATTAGAGGAGTTATTGCATTAGATATCTCCCATAATTATCGCTTCACAGGCAGGAAAGCCTGTTCAAGATACGTTTTTTGGGAGATGTCTATTGAGTTCGGCGAGCGTTTTCAACTGTTTTGCAGTCAGGATTTTAGTTTTTTCGATCTTTAAAACATTGCAGCAACACAGAATCAGGCAGCTCCTTCAGTTGACCCGATCGCACAAATTCAGCATAAGTATCAGCCTCTATCGCCTGCAAATCCCCTTCCAGTTTGTCGTTAGTCATCTGTCGCAGTTCAGGAGAGCGATCGTACATTTGGTTGATTTCTAATTGCAGCGAGTTTAATTTTTCTTGAAGCTGACTCGCCAGATGATTGGAAAACTCAGGCTCGATTTTACGATCGCCCGATACATCAGATAGATACTTGAGAACCCGGTTGAGAGCAACACGTTGGGCGATTAATTCCTGATACTGCTGGCGCAACTCCTGGTTGCTCAACAACCCCAATTTTTCCAGCAGCGCCTTGGCGGTTAAACCTTGTACTAGCAGCGTAAATAAAACTACGCCAAACACGATCGCAATAATTTTTTGCCGATCGGGGAAAACCTCCGGCACGCTCAAAGCTAAAGCAATCGAGACAGAACCCCGCAATCCTCCCCACCAAATCACAGTTCTATCGGCTAATGAAATTTCAGATTTTGCCAACCAATTGCTCAACCATCCTAAACCAAAAATAGCGATCGCTCGCGTCACAAACATCGCTGTAACAGTGATAGCAATCAGTCCTAAATTCGCTTGCAAACCTGCAAAACTAATTCGATCGCCAATCAGCAAGAACATGATGGAATTTACAAAAAACGCCACAAAATCCCAAAATTGTGTTACCGCCAGTCTGGTACTGGGCTGCATACCGATCCGAGAGCCGAAATTGCCAAATATCAAGCCCATCACCACCACACCAATCACCCCTGAACCGCCTAAATCCTCAACAATTATATAAGTGCCGTAGGCGGAAACTAAGGTTAACGATTGCTCAACCAAAGGTAAATCAAACCGTTGGGTGAGATAGGATATCCCAAAACCGATCGCACTCCCGACAGCAATCCCAATTCCCACAAAAGCTAAGAAACGCCCCACCAGAAATGGGATGCCAACTTCATCCGTCCCTAAAGAAAATCCCACCAAAAAACTAAAGGCAACAACAGCAATGCCATCATTAAATAAACTCTCACCCTCCACCAGCAAAGCTAAGCGTTTTTCAACTCCCAATTCCCGGAACAATGCAATGACTGAAACAGGATCGGTAGCAGATATACTAGCTCCTACCAACAGGGCGATCGCTAAAGAAACTCCAGCTATTTGGTTGAGAGCAAAAGCCACGCCAGCAACAGAAACAACAACACCCAAAACTGCAAAAAGAGCGATCGGCACTAAATCCCGCTTGAGTTTAGACCATTCCAGATTCCAAGCAGCTTCAAACAAAAGAGGCGGCAAAAAAATCAACAGAATCAGTTCGGGCGAGAGCGACACCAACCGTACATCTATAAAAGCCAAACCCAACCCGACAATTACTAAAAGCAGCGTATATGGAATTTGGCGCAACCAGCCCCATATTTGCGGCAGCACCGCCACACTTAAGGAAACTAATAGCACTAACAGAAATTGCTTCAGATTGCCCTCGATCGTCGCTTCGTGAATTAGAGTTTCTGGGCTCATACAATTTGGGATAAAATAGTTAAGGTTTCGGTTGCGATCGGGACTTATTCAGGGTCGATCGCCGCACTTCATCAACTTGACTGACTTGAAAAACCAGGGTAAATGGTTGACCCATTTCTTTTTCGACAAATGCTTCTAAAAGCTGCACCTGTTTGGGTGTCAAAGCTTCGCTGCTGCGAACAATCAGACGCACTTCCGGCGGTTTTGCCAACCAGTTAGTATCAGTTTTAATCAATTCCACTCGCTGAAAAGTGATAGTTCGGTTGAGCAGCGCCCGCTTCAGACTCGCTTCGAGTTGCGCTTGCTCGATCAATTCCGCAAAACTCACGCCCAGAGGAATCACAAGTACAGCCGTCAATCCTAGCGCCCAAAAGAGAGCTTTACGGGCGCGATGCAGGGGCGTGTAGCCGGCAATTAAAGAGGTCAGCATACAGGAAAGAGTAATCCCCAGCAAATTAGTTAGATACAGGAGGCTTGCTCCCAAACTCAGCGACCAATTAGCTTGAGATAAGCCTAAACCTATAACACAAATTGGCGGCATGAGAGCCACGGCGATCGCAGTTCCCGCCAGAGTAGCAGAAACTTTGGGCTGAACTTTCGCATAGCCGCTAATTCCCCCAGCGGCGATCGCAATTCCTAAGTCTAGTAATGTAGGTTTAGAACGAGCTAGAACTTCGCTCCCAAAGTCGGGAAGTTGTATCAAAGCGCCCAAAAAACAAGCTATAAAAATTGCTAGCACCGTCCCCACTGCTAATGCAATTAAACCTTTGCGGAACAGGAGAACGTTACCTTCTACCGCTCCAAATGCTAACCCTCGGATTGGCAACATCAGAGGCGCAACGATCATAGCACCGATAATTACGGCGGCACTGTTGGCAAGCAGTCCCAAGGTGGCGATTACACAGGAGCCGAGAATTAAGACAACATAGTCAATATTTAAGGTTGATTCTTCCAACAAGTCAACTCGTATTTGGCTTAAATGCTGTGGCTCAATCCGGCTCCGGGTGAAATATTTAAGATGGTGTCGAATATTGTTGAGCAAAATAATCTCCTTTTAAATTTACCCCGCAGATGAATCTGAATGCAGGCGCGGCAAAAAGAATCAAAATCCCACCCAGCAAGTTTTGGAGGATGTCCAGCAACCCCAAACCAATTGCCGCGCCGCTAATACCCAGCAGTTGAATCAAATCCCCAGCCTTGAATGACCCGATCGCGATCGATGACGCGATCGGCAATAACTGACTTATAATTAGCATATCTACTCCAATCAGATCCGAATCATGCTCGCAGAAACCAACGCCACACTGTACGCCACACTGTGGCCAAGCCTCGTTACCGCCTCAGCATTACTACTCTATTTCATTGTCACGATCAACGTCGGCAGAGCCCGATTCAAGTACAAAGTTTCTCCCCCGCAGGTAACAGGAAACCCCGACTTTGAACGAGTGTTGCGAGTGCAGCAAAACACCTTAGAGCAAATGATTCTATTTTTGCCGTCCCTGTGGCTGTTCTCGCAATTTATCAGCCCAATTTGGGCCGCAGGCATCGGTGCAGTTTGGATAATTGGACGCATCTTGTTTGCTTGGGGTTACTATCAAGCTGCTGAAAAAAGAGCCCTGGGTTTTGGCATTAGTACCTTAGCTACTTTAGCTTTGCTTGGCGGTTCCTTTATTGGCATCATCATGTCGCTGCTGAAGGTTTCACAGCTCTAACTCACTTCCTCCGGGTGCTTACGGCGCACCTTACCCCGTAAATCAAACTCTTTCAAAAACCTTTAGGAGTCAATATGTCAGAAACCAACAAACCCGTATTTGAAATTAACCAGCACCTTTTTCAGCAACTTGTCGAGTGGCAAGAAAAAATCGAAAAAGAAGATGAATTAGCAAGTGACTCAGAAGACGAAAAACCGACTGAGGTAAAAATTTCTATCGCAAGTCATGAACAGCATTCTCAAAAAAATAATTCCTAGTTTGTGGTTGCCGCTATTTTTGGGATTCCCGGCGGCTGTCTCGGCTCAATCGCTGACACGCAGCGAACTTCAGCAAATCAATAGCGGTTTGTTCCGTTCTAATTCTCAAGATTTTTTTCTGCAGGGAAATCGCCAACTGGAACAGGAAATTACAATTTTGCTGCAGAAACTTTTAACCTCGGAAGGGGAGATTCTGGAGATAGATGAAAAATTGCGCTCTCAGCTTTGTCACAAAGAGTTTAAAATCTCCTCGCGCAATTTTGCTACAATAAATGCGGCTCGGCTTGCCAGTGTCAATACAAAAATAAAAGACATTTGCAGGCACTATTAAAAGGAAATGGAGGTCAATATTCAAACTTTAGTGTCAATGGATAAACAAGCAATGGCTAAGTTGAAAATAGCCATGTTGCAATCTGAAACTGTAGCTCAATTAGCGGCACTGATTGTTGATTTCACTCACGAGGAAATAATGATAATTTTT
Organism: Microcoleus occultus BM001215583; assembly: GCA_036700105.1. Taxonomy (GTDB): domain Bacteria; phylum Cyanobacteriota; class Cyanobacteriia; order Cyanobacteriales; family Microcoleaceae; genus Microcoleus. The sequence goes on along the minus strand of JAUBOG010000143.1, from coordinate 5,253 downwards.
AGCGAGTTGGAGCGGGAGCAGCAGGAGAGAATTAAGACTGTTTGGAAGACAGTAGATTGTGAGTGACATTTGAGTGGGGACGGGGAAAGCAAAAATATTGGTTTTAGCCGTAAATTGTTGCTGAACCCGCCCTACAAATTTGTTTAAATTTGTGATTCGATATCCCATAAAATACATATAATTTCTGTAGGGACGGATTGGTTAGCGATCGCCTCAATTCGCGGCATAGTAGAAATAGAACAAGCCAGGAGCGATCGCACTTGGTGGCGCACCAAACCCAAAAAATAGTCGCTCGCTGACAGTTGATAATTGAGAATTTTGAAATATTGCCCCGATGTTAAAAGCCTTACGGGGCGGCTTCGCCAAAAACTTTAAAAATAGCAAACAGCTTAAATAAACCCGCCCTCCCCACCAATAACCCCACATTCACATCAACCTGTAAGGGCGGGTTCACCAAGGACTTTAAAAGTAGAAAACAGCTTAAATAAACCCGCCCTCCCCCATGAATAGCCCCCTTATTGACGCGGAGGGCAATATCTCAGTTCGATCGAACGCGATTGCAACAGCCGCGCGATCGAAGCGGCGACTTCCCCGATGTTGTTGTAAATTTGAACAAAAAGTATCTGAGATCAAAATAACGTGTCAATATAGGAATGTGACTTCAATTCTCTTCTTTCCTCATGAGCAAACAGCGCGTTCTTTCAGGAGTTCAGCCAACAGGCAACCTGCACCTCGGCAATTATCTCGGTGCCATTCGCAACTGGGTAGAAGGTCAAAATCAGTACGAAAACTACTTTTGCGTAGTCGATTTGCACGCCATTACCGCACCGCACAATCCAGCAACCCTAGCCTCAGACACATACACCATCGCCGCCCTCTATTTAGCTTGCGGGATCGATTTGGAATATTCTACTATTTTCGTGCAATCCCACGTCTCGGCGCACACAGAACTAGCATGGCTGCTCAACTGCATTACGCCGATCAACTGGCTCCAAGATATGATTCAGTTTAAAGAAAAAGCAGTAAAACAAGGAGAAAATGTCAACGCCGGTTTGCTGAATTATCCCGTATTGATGGCAGCAGATATCTTGCTTTACGATGCCGACAAAGTGCCTGTGGGAGAAGACCAAAAACAGCATTTGGAACTCACCCGCGATTTGGTAAACAGATTGAATCACCAATTTGGAACGCCAGAAAACCCAGTGTTAAAACTTCCAGAACCGTTAATTCGCACTGACGGCGCGAGGGTGATGAGCCTGACAGATGGCACTCGCAAAATGTCGAAATCCGACCCTTCCGAACTGAGTCGAATTAATTTGTTGGATTCGCCAGATACAATTAGCAAAAAAATCAAGCGCTGCAAAACCGATGCCGTGCGCGGCTTGACTTTTGACGATCCAGATCGCCCAGAAGCGAGAAATTTGCTGACGCTTTACCTGCTGCTTTCCGGCAAATCTAAGGAAGAAGTCGCAGCGGAGTGCGAAAATATGGGCTGGGGAGATTTTAAACCTTTGCTGACAGAGACGGCAATTACGGCGCTGAAACCGATTCAGGACAAATACAAAGACATCATGGACGATCGGGGATATTTGGAATCGGTATTGCGCCGCGGAAAAGAACAAGCAGAAACTATTGCCAACCAAACTCTAACCAAGGTTAAGACAGCTTTCGGTTATTCTTTACCTAATTAGTCATTGGTCATTAGTCATCAGTCATTAGTTATTAGTCAGCGGCAAAACAACTGTGAACTCTCAACTAACAACTGTGAACTCTCAACTAACAACTGTCAACTGTCAACTAATTATGAACCGTTTTCGCACAGCTTGCACCACTCCCGGAGAATTTATAATCACCGCCGAAGTTGCCCCGCCAAAAGGCGGCGATATGACGCACACCTTGGCAATGGCCGAACTGCTCAAAAACCGAGTTCACGCAATCAATATCACAGACGGAAGCCGCGCAGTGCTGCGAATGTGTCCGCTAGCAGTTTCGGCGATTTTATTGCAGCACGGAATAGAGCCGATTTGTCAAGTTGCTTGTCGCGATCGCAATCAAATAAGCCTGCAAGCCGATCTCATGGGAGCACACGCTTTAGGCATTCGCAATGTATTAGCGCTAACAGGCGATCCAGTCAAGGCAGGCGATCATGCTAAAGCCAAAAGTGTCTTTGATTTTGAATCAGTGCGGCTGCTGCAAGCTATTAAAAAAATGAACGGCGGCAGCGATTGGAATGACAAACCTTTAACAGACGGAGTTACCGATTTATTTGTCGGTGCTGCTGTCGATCCGCAATGCCCCAGTTGGTCGGGTTTGCAAAGTCGATTCGAGAAAAAATTAGAAGCTGGAGCGCAGTTTTTTCAAAGTCAATTAATTACAGATTTTGAACTTTTAGATAAGTTTATGCACAATATTGCTGCTGGTTGCAATAAACCAATTTTAGCAGGAATTTTTTTGTTTAAATCAGCTAAAAATGCTGAATTTATTAAAAAATACGTGCCGGGAGTTAACATACCGCAAGAGACGATCGACCGTTTGGCAAAATCTCCAGAACCTTTGCAGGAAGGCATAAAAATTGCAGCCGAACAAGTTAAACTAGCGCGGCAGATTTGTCAAGGAGTTCACATGATGGCAGTCAAGCGAGAAGATTTGATTCCTCAAATTTTGGATTTGGCGGGAATCGAACCCGTGAGCTAAAATTAAACCGTAGGGGCGGGTTCACAGATAACAATTGCCTAAAACCGACTATCTCGTAAACCCGCCCTCCCCGCTACCATTTTGAACATCAATAAAACAATCATGGTTCAAACTGTAGACAATCCAACAACTTCTCCCGCAGTCGAACAGCGTTTCACTTGGCGCGGTTTGACATGGCATCAATTCAAGGCAATTCAAGCTGGCTTTGAAGACGTGCCCAATGTACGCTTATCTTATTGTGATGGAGTTTTAGAAATTTTGACTACGGGAAAGCTGCATGAAGCGATTAGATGTTTGATGGGCTTGCTAATGGGTCAGTATTTTCTAATCAGAAGAATTGTATTTTTCCCCAGCGGTGCTTACAGTCAAATTGTTGAGGGTGAAGTCGATTATCAGGCAGATTTATCTTATTGTTTCGGTACAGATAAAGATGTTCCAGATCTGTGTATTGAGGTAGTTATCACTAGCGGTAGTCCGATTAAACTTCAGAAATACCGAGTGATGGGAGTCCCGGAAGTCTGGTTTTGGGAAGATGGTACGCTAGAGCTTTACCATCTGCGAGAGGAAGGTTACGATCGCATTACTAGCAGTGAAATATTACCGGATTTAGACTTGTCTTTGCTGAAACGCTGCATTTTGTTTGCTTCGCCTTTGGATGCGCTGGAAGAATTTTGTACAGGGATTAACCCGGAAAATTGACCAAAAAACAACTTTTAAAATTGCTCGATCGACTAAACGGTTATGAAATAGGAGCACCTGACAATGACTGACTCAGAAATCCTAAATTCCGACACAATCAAAACACTGAATACTCGCATATCCGAAGTTACAGTGTACACCGATCGCGCTTTGGTGACGCGCCGGGGTACGGTGGCGCTGGCGGGAAACGAGACAGAATTGACGATCGCATCTCTTCCCGTAACCCTCGAAACAGACTCGGTGAGAGCCACCGGTTCGGGTACAATTGCAGTGCGCTTGCTGGGAGTGCGATCGCACACCGTTTTCAGCAGCGAACCTGCGGGCGATCGCATCGCCGAATTAACCCAACAAATCCAACAATTAGAAACCCAAAGACGTGCAATTAACGACAAAATAACCGCCCGAAAAATTCAACTCCAATTTCTCCAAGGTTTAAGCGAAAAAAGTGTGGGTTTCTTTTCTAGCAGCATCGCCAAACAACAGATAGGTTTGAACGAAACTGGCGAATTGCTCAACTTTTTAGGAACCAATTACCTAAAATATGTAAGTGCGATCGCCCACAGCCAAAGACAACAGCAAGAATTAGACAACCAAATACAAGCTTTACAGCAGCAGTTACGACAAGTACAAACTCCCAATTGCCAGCAAAGTCTTAACATCATTGTCGCCATAGAACCCAGTGGTAGCGGTAACTTTGAACTAGAAGTTTCCTATGTAGTAACGCGAGCAAACTGGATTCCCCTTTACGATTTGCGAGTCAACGTGACCAACAACCAAATTAATCTCAATTACCTAGCCGAAGTCAATCAAAATACAGGCGAAGATTGGGCAGGAGTAGCGCTGACATTATCCACAGCCAAACCCGGATTGGGAACTTTGCCACCAAAACTCCAACCCTGGTTTATCGATATTGTTCGCCCAAAATCAACTCAAAACAGAGAATTTGCGATGATGGCTATGGAGCTTCCTCCTGGTTCTGCTATTGCTCCTGCTCCCGCTCTTGATCCTAATCCCGCTCCCGCACGCATAGCAGCTCAAACAGCCACAGCCGAAGTATCCAGAGAAGGCGGTACTGTCTCATTTCAAGTAGGCGGAAATACCAATATTCCCAGTGACGGCACACCGCATAAGGTGACTGTTTTCAGCGAAAACTATCCCTTTAAATCTGAATATATCGCCGTTCCACGCTTAGTCAGTTTTGCCTATTTGCAAGCAGTTGTGGTGAATCCGATGACAGGCGCAACTCTGTTACCAGGCAAAGCAAATATCTTTCGCGACAACACTTTTGTCGGTACTATAAAATTGGATAATATTTCACCAGGTCAAGAATTCAAGCTTAATTTAGGAATTGATGAAGGCTTAAAAATCGATCGCGAATTAGTGGAAAGACAAGTAGACAAGAAACTGATCGGCCAGCAGCGGCGCACGAGTTACGCTTATCGCTTAAATGTGACGAACCTGCAACAGGTGCAGGTACACCTGACACTGAGAGAGCAATTGCCAGTCAGCCGCAACGAGCAAATCAAAGTGCGATCGACTTTAACTAATCCGAAGATAGTTGTAGGTGAAATGGGATTGCTGGAATGGCAAATTTCTCTACCGCCACAGGCGAAGCAAGAATTGTATTACCAGTTTGTTGTCGAACATCCTCCCGAGTTAACAGTTATCGGTTTAGATATCTAATATCCATAACGACTTGGTGACAGTTATTTTTTGCGATCGCCATAGCTACATGGCGGAACAGGGCAGGAAAATTAGGATGTAAAAATAGAATTATATCAAATCCGTTTGCATCGGAATGATCTAAACGGAGGAGACGGCAGTGCCGTGTCCCTACTGCGATCGATTGTAGGGACACGG
>JAUBOG010000920.1:0-1114 GCA_036700105.1 Microcoleus occultus BM001215583 | reverse complement strand
TTTGCCAAGTCTAAAGCTTGATTGATTAAAGTCAGCAAGTGTTCGCCGCTGCGGTAAATGATTCTGATGTTTTCTCGGTCTTCTACTGTCAAATTCGGGCTGGGCTCGACGATTTGAGTAAAGCCGAGTATGGCATTGAGGGGTGTACGCAACTCGTGGCTCATGTTGGCAAGGAAGGTACTTTTCGCTCTGTTTGCTGCTTCGGCGGCGAAGGCAGATTTTTGCAGTTGTTCTGTGCGTTCTACAATTTCAGCTTCTAAGGTGCGCTGGTAATTTGATAGGAAATCTTCTAATTCTTTGCGCTGGCTGATGTCTTGAATAACTGCGATCGCAAAAACAATATTTCCGCTGCTGTCAAAAATGGGTGTGGCACTTATTTCGAGAGTGATTGTCAGACCGTATTGAATGATTTCAACTTCATTCACCTTGACATATTCCCCTCTTAGCGCCCGCAAAATCGGAAAAAATTCAGGGAAATACAGCCGATCGTTTTCGGAGTCATAAAATTGAGAACTTGCAACTAATTGTTCAACACTGTTGCCTAGCATACTGTCTGCCAACCCAGTATCTGCACCCAGCAATTGGTGGGTGGCATGATTGATATAGGCGATCGACCCGTCAGGATTGTAAACAGATACCCCCACAGGCAAAGCTGCTAAAAATTGATTCAACCGGCTTTCACTCGCCGACAATTTTTGGTTTACTATCTGCAACTTCTTGTTTGCTTCTCGCCCTTTAATAACTTCATCAGCCAACTTTTGGTCTTGCAAATAGCTGTGAACTGCTTCTACTACTGTTAACTTCAAATCTTCTTTTTGCCAAGGTTTGGGGATGTAGCGGTACAGCTTGGCATACTTGATAGCGCGACTGACTGCCTCTAAATCTGCTTGACCAGTCAGCATAATTTTCAGCGTATTGGGCGATCGTTCATGAATTATTTGGAGCAGTTCGTCTCCTTTGATATCCGGCATGATATAATCAGAAAGGACTAAAGCTATTTCGTGTTCGTCAGCCTGTAAATCTGTTAATAACTCTAAAGCATCTTCTCCTCCTAGCGCTGTTTCAATAATACACCGATCGCCGATCGCCTTTTTCAGTTCAATCTTTAAACTGT